>DATLSW010000367.1:0-12171 GCA_035533955.1 Ktedonobacteraceae bacterium
TGGACGCCAAAGCAGGGCGGCCATCGCTGCTTGCGCGCCAATATTCACATTGAGACGCTGCCCGAAGCCTTACGTATTGGCCGCAATCTGCAAGTGATCGAGTCCGAAGCCGAGCGCACGCGCTGGCAAATCCCCTTCCACCTGGGTAATCCCGAAGCTGAGCGGATGCCTGTGGCGCTGGAGATCGGCGGCGAGAATCTCGACGGCCTGGTGGCTCATATGATCGTTGGTCCGCGTATGATACAACCCGGCGAACAAATCTGGCTGAACCCAGGCGAAGAGGTAGACGCGCAATTGCTGGTGCGCGCGCGTACTGCCGACGCTATCGCGAGCGTACATACGATTGAGGCGTTCATCAACAGGCGCTTCCTCGATGGTATCCAGATAGAGATCCATCGCCCGGCGATGATCGCTCGCGTTTCGGAGCAGGTGAAGCTTGTAGCGGATGAGTCGCTTGTGATAGTTCGTTAAAAGAGAAGAGAAACCTCAAAATTTCAAGGGCTGCACAGCCCTTGAAATTTTGAGGTTTCTCTTCTCTCGATTACACCTGTAACAGCAGAAATTGATCGCGTTGGCGCGCCGTCTGCGTCAATTGCTGGAGCAGTTGCCGCAGGGGTGCGCTGCCTTGCGCGTTCCAGCCATCGGACGTAAGCTGCGACACGTATTGGTAGAGCTGCTCGCTCGCGCGCACCAGCGACAGATCGAAGCTGAACAATTGAGCCAGTAACGTTTGCTCCTGGCGGAAACGCCACCACACGCGATCCTGCCCTGGCGCGGACATCCCGCGAATGATCGTTTCCGCGCTGGAAAGCTCCTGGCGCAGGGAGTCGATCTCGCGTACCTGCGCCAGCGCCTCTTGCGGCGGATCGGGATTGGCGCGCGTCAGCGGCGGGATAAAGCGGCGCTGGTAGTCGCCGCGCAGCTTGACCAGCATGTCTACTGCCTGTGTCAGGAAATACCCGGCGCGCTGGCGTACCAGCAGATCATCGGCGCGCGCTTGATTCGTCGAGTTGTAAAAGTTGTAGCCATAGCCGGAGAGTAGCAGTTGCAACTGCTGCACTACTGGATCGCTGGATGGTACTGAACTCATTGTCATCGCCTCCTTCCCACTGTCGTGGCGAACTTGAAATGTGGCAGCGCAATGCATTGCGCCGTCACAGCAGTTCCAATTTGTCCCTAGCGGCCAGGTGTGGGGTGAGGCGGTAGCACAGTGGAATTGCCAGTTCCGTGCAGATCTACACCGCCTATCGGAGGCAGGCCGTAGAGGTGAAATGGTTCACCGACCGCCATATTGGGCGCGGAGATGATACCTCGCTCGACCATCATCATCGCCGTGTAATAGCGCACCGCGTCGAGTTCGCTCAGGCCAAACGCTTTGAGGGAGATCAGCGATTTCATGCGCTCGTCGCGCGGATAGACCAGCACTTTGACCGTGTCGAGGGTGATGCCGTAGATGAGCAGGAACTCTTGCAGGTGCTGGAAAACAATCTGCGATAGGTCATGGATCTTCTCGTTGACCGACTCAAGCGGGGTAATCTGCACCAACTGATTGACGGCCTGCTCAATGACCGGACCAGCGTAGGCGTTTAGTGCCTGCGTATTCAGGACGTGGCCGCGATAGGGCATATGCTGAATGAGCAATACGGCGTTGTTGGGTGTCTCGATGTGCAGGTAATATTCGGCGTCGTAGACCATCTCCGCCATTTCGCGGGAAAGCGCCACGCCGCTCGCTTTCAGCAGCAGTTTGGCGCGATTGATGTACAGTATCTCGAATTGCCAGGGGCTCTGGCCGCCATAGAAATCCTGCACTATTCTGCCGACAATGGGACGATCAGTTGTTTGCAGGGGATACTGGCCTGTTTCATAGACATTGAGGATCGCTCCGCGCGATTTGACTATGCAAAAGTGATTGCTTTCGACAGTGAGCAGCGA
Organism: Ktedonobacteraceae bacterium; assembly: GCA_035533955.1. Lineage (GTDB taxonomy): Bacteria > Chloroflexota > Ktedonobacteria > Ktedonobacterales > Ktedonobacteraceae > CADDZH01. The sequence continues at coordinate 1,933 of DATLSW010000367.1, forward strand.
GCCGTTCACCACATTGGGGTCGGGATAGTGCCAGACAAGGATATCTGGCCCCAGGACTTCTTCGCCATTGGAAGATAACGTTGAAATAACGTTGCGGACTCCAGCCATGGATGTTCTCCTTTTGGATACTTGATTGACGTTCAATATGGCGCGGGAAGCAAGATCGTTCCCACTGTCTTGTAGAACGTGCAGGATCGCGAAATATAAAGCAACGAAATGTTAATTTCGTCACACAATCAGCATGCATCAAGCGCTAAAAGTGCAGTTGATCGGAATGGGAAGGCTCTGATCGATGGATGGCGTTGCTACGAAGTTCAAGGATGCTGCGCATAATTTTTGCCAGCGAATCGTCCAGGGGATGAGAGGTATCGATCAGGCAGCCATGATCATCAAATTCCTCGAAGCGCGGTTTCCAGCGCAGCCATTCTTCCCAGGAAGTGATCTGAAATGCAGAAACGGTCCCTTCACGTCCCTCAAGGCGGCGTTTCTGTACTTCCGGTGGGCATTGGCAATGCACCACCAGCATCGGGATGCTGAACTTGTCCGCCAGCGCCATGCTTTTTTCGTAGGTCTCGCGGTAGGTAAGCGGCGTATCGGCCACGACGCTGAGGCCGAGGCTGAGCTGCTCTTCGGTAAGCGCGAACATGAGTTCATACGAAAAACGCCCGACGCCGTGGATATCGCCGAAAACATCGACAGCCTTCTTGCGGATGACATCTCTATCAATCAAGAGTGCGTGGAGCGCGGCGGCAATGGCACGAGCGATAGTGCTTTTTCCTGTACCGGGATATCCCCGCATCGCGACAAGGATGCTTGTATTCTGTATAATGGAGGTCTCTATGCCTGAACGATCCACTATTGGCTCCAAACTAACGCTCGTATTTTCTTTGAGATGAACCCCTACAGATTCATATGTTTCTGGTATTTTCACCCTACACGGTGCGATTAGTATAGTGGTGTTTTGAGAAATTGTCTAGTATCATAGGAATTTGTGGGGTATATATTCAAACAATCAAACAGGGAACTTGACGGCTGCCAGGAAAACGATTACGATCTCAGACAAATACTTATTGATTGGCAGGATAGAAGAGAAGCTCATGATCAACAAATTGCGGGGGCGCAACCTGGCGCACCCCGGTTGTCTTATTGGAGTGACGATAGGGCTGACGATCGGCATTATTTTGGCGAGCGTGATGGCTGTCGCGTACAATGTCGCGCTCAGCACGGTCGCGATCACCTGGCTGGCACTCACTGTCGGCCTCGGCGCTCTTGGTTGGATTATCGGCCATCGGCTCACCTCGCGTTTTCCGGCGCTGGAAAGCGAAGAACAAGAAGAGCCTGGCAATTCTGCTGGAGCCGTCTAGCGCCGCCAGACGGCTCCAGCAGATTTGCTATAAAGCCCACCCCAGACCATGCTGCTGCGCGAGCGCGGCGTAGGCTGCTTCCAGGTGTTGCTCGGCGATCAGCGTTTCGACCTGCTGCTGTAAGTAGGCACGTTCAGCGTGGCCGAGACGCTGGTCAATTGCCAGAGCCTGCACCCAGAAATCAAGCGCCTGCTCGTCTCGTTTTTGCGCGTGCCACAGGTATCCCAGGCGGCGCAGCACCGCGCAGCGTTCGGCGGGAGTATCCAGCTTTTCCGCTATCGACAACGCCTCGTGGTAGCTGCGTTCAGCCTCCGCGAAGTGGCGCATGGCGCGATAGATGTCTCCCAGACCGCGTAATGCGCGCCCTTCGAGCTGGCGCGCACCCTGTTCTTGTGCGATGGCAAGCGCCTGCTCATAAAACTCTTGAGCCGTCAGGTGTTCGCCCTCATCGAAGGAGATGGCTCCCAGCGCGTTGAGAACCCTGGCCTGATCGAAACGGTCGCCCAGCCGGGTGAAGATGTTTTGCGCATCTTCGTAGTAACTGCGCGCGTTTCCATACGCGCGCTTGTGCCGCGCGGTATCGCCCAGAGCGCGCAGCGCCCAGCCTTCGCCGCGCCGTACTCCCTGTTCGCGAAAGATGGCGATGGCCTCGTTGCAAAGTCGCTCAGCCTTTTCGTATGTTCCCAGATCCATGTATACGACGCTTTGATCGGCGAACACCCAGGCTTGACCGTCGCGCATCCCCAATGCATTGAAGATACGCAGCGCCTCCTCGTAATCGGCCAGCGCCTTGTTGTAACGTCCCAGCGCCTCGTAGACCGTGCCGCGGTCGCGCAGCGCCCAGGCGCATCCTTCATCATTGTAATATTTGCGGAAATTGGTCAGCGCCAGTTCAATGTGGCCCAGCGCGTCGTAATATTCCCCGCAGCCGCGGCTGACTTCGCTTACGACCATCTGCATCCATGCCTCGCCGCTGGAGTCGTCGATTTCACGGAACAATTGCAGGGCTTCTTGAGCGTATTGTCCCGCTTGTTGAAAATGTCCTTCTTCGCGCGCGAGCATCGCCAGTTCATAGAGCGCCCAGCCGATTTCTTTGCGCTCGTTCTGCTCGCGGTGCAGTGCCAGGCTGCGCGACAGGCAGGCGACCGCCTCGGCATATTGTCCAAGAGAACGCAGGATCGCGCCGATGCAGCACTGGAGCTGCCCTTCCCCGGTCTTGTCGTTCAGGCGTAGCGCGTGTTCCTCGGCCCGGTGCAGCATCCCTAGCAGCGGACGCGCGTAACCGCGCCCTCTCATAGCCCAGGATGCCTGGAAGGCGACGCGGATCGCCTCTTGCAAATCTTGCGCTTCGCCCGCGCTTACCAGGTGTTCGTAGGCCACAAACCACTCCGCCGGACTGGGTTGTGGATGGCTCAGATAATAATGTGCGACAACGCGATGGACGCGGCGGCGTTCGTCCTGTGGCAGATAGGAAAGCGCGAAGTTGCGCACCTGCGGATGGATAGTGTAGACGCGGCCATCAAATTCGAGAAACGAAGACTGTACCAGTTCGTCGCGCGCCTCGCGCCAGTGCTGTGTCAATTCTGCCGGAACAGCGTCGCCGATATGCGCGTTGCTTACCGTTTGATTGGTTGGGCTGCCGTTGATCGTCCCAGGGCGTTCCAGGCGCACAATGTCGCGCGTAGCGGCCAGCGTCTCCGGGGCCACCAGCATGATGATCTGTTCGTGGCTGAACGGCAACTTGAACGCGGCAAGGTAGGAGAGCAAGAGGCGAGCGAGCGAACTCAGGCGGCGATAGGCCACCTCCAGCACGGCCCAGATGCCTTCCAGGCGCGTGTCGCGCAGCTCATCTCGCACTTCTTCCAGCGACCGTGTGGCTGCCTCGGGCGTGTAGAGTTTTCCGTCGATGGATCGCGCCGTACCGAAGATCAATTCCGCGCCCAGTGGATAGCCATCGAGCAGATCGCAAATTTCGCGCAGAATGGCTTGTTGATCCGGAGTATTGAGATGAATGCGCTGATCCAGCCCGTTAGCAGAAGCAAGCTCTCGAAAAAGATGTAACAGGTCGCTTTGCTGCATCTTTCCCACCGGGAACTCATACCAGCGATACGGCGCGCCTTCCGCGGCAGTGATAGCCGCCGGATTGGAGCGCGAAGTTGCCAGGACGACGACTTCCGGGGGCAGAGAGCGCAAGAAATGATGCCACGCTTCGAGTTGATTATGTTCTTTGACTTCTTCAAAGCTTTCCAACAACAGCAGGCAAGGCAATTCACGGCTGGCCCGCGCGCGCAGGATGTTGAGAACCTGCTCCTCGCGATAATTCGGATGGTCGTGTTGCGTCGTCTTGAATGCGATATGGAGCGCGTGAGCGATTTCCATCAGGGCCTCATGAAAGTTTTTGCCATTTTGCAAAGAGATGCCGATGACACCGCCAGGGAACATGTCCCGGTTGCGCTGCACCGCTTCCAATGCGAGCGCGCTTTTTCCGATGCCGGCAGGGCCGGTCAGAGTGATATGATGCGTACCTGGTCGTAGTATGTACTGACCGTTTGTGCCGGATTCGTGCGCTTCACCGCGCGCGGCGGCGGCGAGGAGATTGCTCAGATCGTGCAATTCCGCCTCGCGCCCGACAAAGGTTTCGGATGTTTTCAGATGCGCCAGCGGATGGTCATGTTCTTCTGGTTCATCGCGCACGGTGAGCAAGGGGACCGGCTTCTCCTGATCTTCGCTCACATGCCGGTAAAGGACGGGAATAAACCATCCTTGATGGCGGTTTTTCGGCAGCATGGCGTGTCGCGCGCGCGAAAGCGCCTCTTCGAGCGTGCGGCCCTGGCTGAGAGCCTCGTAAAAATGCAGGACAAAGGTTGGGCTGAGATCATCCTGGAGTGAAAATGGCATCGCGACGACGGCTGGAATCTGTGCCATCACCAGCGCCGTTGCCAGCGTCGCGTCAAACGTGATATCGCGGTGATGTCCACCTGAGGTCGTGCTGCTGAGCGCCGCGGTCTCGCAGGCAGAAAATACGGCCAGGCGCACGTCGCTGCTGATCAACAATTCACGCAGCGACTGCGTATCAATGTACCGGTTGTACCCTTTTTCGTCGCAGAAGCACAGATAGGTTTGCGCTTTGACCTTGTTGAGCGCGGCCCCGCAATCGGCGCACTTGCGCGCGTCGGCTTCATTGAGTCTATCGCAGCCATTGCCTGGACACAGGCGGCCGAATGCCCCGTGTCCATCGAAATGAATAGCGTAGCAGGGGATGTTCGTATCGTTATCATCGAATGTTCCCACACCGCCGCAGTCGCTGAGGTACTCGACCAGCGTATCAAACGTGACCTGATCGATCTTGTCGAGAATGATCTGGTTGCTATCGATAGCATCGGCCAGAGCGCGCTGCAAAGCCTCGAAACTGCGTTCCGTCTCGATCGGTTCGCAGTCTCGCGGAGAGGCGCTGATATAGAGCAGGCGCATGGGCGGGTGAACGGGCAGTTCGCAGCCGACCGGTTGTTCAGGATGAACCAGGGCGCGCGTCAAGGTAAAGATGCCTGCTCCGATCAGGAAATGTTCGCCGTTATGGAGCAATTCCCAGGGATAGCGCACAAATTCCTCGCAGCCTGGGCCAAAGCTGAAGGTCAGCGCGACGGTGCCGCGGCGGTGCAGGGTGCGCTGGATCACGGCGCGCAGGACGGCTTGCGTCGATTGCTCCGATGAATCGCTCCTGGTCGCGCCAGGGATTACAGACCCACACAGCGCCAGGAACAGGCGCTGCCCAATGTCGCGGAGGACATCCTCGTCCACGGCGTTGTTGAGCCTTTTGTGCAGCGTATTCAGTTGCTTCGTGTTGTAAGGAGGAACAAACGTGCCGCAGACGGTACGTCCCGACCAGCTTTCTTTGACGCGCAGCTCAAACGTTCCATCCTCGCGGCTGTGGAAAAGTAAATGCAGTGTCTCGCCCATGTATCCGGCAGCGCTTTCATCGTAATGTTCTGTATAGATAGCGTAGTGGCTTTACGTGTTCTATAGCCAAATGTTCCGGTTCTATTATAACACAAGCGTTGCCGCATTGGGCGCGATTCTTGTCGCGTTGGGCGCGATAAATCGGCCCCTACTCGCCCCAGAGCAATTCGACTTTGCCGAAGCGCACAACATCGCCCACTTTGACGCCAGCCGCCTCTAAGGCCTTTGTCACACCCATCTTTTCCATAGTTACCTGCAAACGCTCCATACCCTGCTCGCTTTCCAGGTCAGTCATGTTCACGGCGCGCTCCACACGCCTGCCGCGCACGATATAGACGTCGTGTTCCCTGGTGATCGTGAAGGCATCGATGGGCTGCGGGCGCAGCACGGGACCGTTCATCTCGCCCATTTCCCCGGAGACCGCTGCCGCCGCGCTGCGTTCCGCTTCTTCCCGCTGTATTTCGCTGAGCCTCTGAGCCGCGAATTGCATCAGTTCTTCGGTTCCCTGGTGCGCCGCCGCCGAGATGGCGAAGGTTGGATAGCCTGTCTCCTCGATACGCGCCTTGAAAGCAGGCCACTGCTCCTGCGCATCTGGGAGATCCATTTTGTTGAAGACGACGATCTGCGGGCGGCTTGCCAGGCGCTTGTCATACGCTTCTAACTCGCGGTTGATCGTCAAGAAATCCTGCCACGGGTCGCGATCAAAGGCCGCGCCGTCGAGCATATGGATCAGCAGGCGCGTGCGCTGCACATGGCGCAGGAATTCGTGGCCGAGGCCGACGCCTTCCGCCGCGCCCTCGATCAGACCGGGGATATCAGCCAGCACGAAGCTTGAGTCAAAGCTGCTGCCGCGCTGGCCTACGCCAACGACGCCCAGGTTCGGCGTGAGCGTGGTAAAGGGATAGTCGGCGATTTTCGGCTGCGCGGCGCTGACGACGGAGAGCAGCGTCGATTTGCCGGCGTTGGGATAGCCGACGAGGCCAACATCGGCGATGAGGCGTAGTTCAAGCATGATCGAGTGTTCGTCGCCTGGCTCGCCTTTTTGCGCCTCGTGCGGAGCCTGGTTGGTGGCCGTCGCAAAGTGGGTGTTGCCGAGGCCGCCGCGTCCGCCGCGCGCCACCATGATCTGCTGCCCATCTTCCACCAGATCAGCGATTTGTTCGTTGCTGTCCGCGTCGCGCACAATCGTCCCGCAGGGTACTTTTAAGATAACGTCTGCGCCTTTGGCCCCGTGCATCCGCTGGCGCGCTCCATTCTCACCAGCTTCGGCTTTGAAATGGCTGCGATAACGGTAATCGATGAGCGTATTCGTGCTGTCTGTCGCTTCCAGGTAGACGCTGCCGCCGCGCCCGCCGTCGCCGCCATCCGGGCCACCAAGAGGAATAAATTTTTCACGACGGAAGTGGCTCGATCCGTTGCCGCCATTGCCCGCCTTCACCTGAATTTTCACATGGTCATAAAACATCATTTGATCCTGACACTGTTTCTTTGCTGTGGGAATGTCTTTCTAAGCGCGTTGAGTATATCATATCGAGCGCCGTGAAGCAACCGTAGCGGATGATCGACATGGCTTTAACCACATGTTATCTACTATTTTACCCGGCGCTTACTTCCCCTTAATGCCTCCCTAATGGCCGCGCGCTACTATACCAGGGAAGAATACTTGATCGTGTAGTGTCTCGTAGGATGGTTGAGTTACCTATGCGCGTTGCCATCATTACAGAAAACTTTCTGCCAAAACTCGACGGCGTGACACGCACGCTGGCGCGGCTGCTCGAGCATCTCCAGGAGCAGGGACACCAGGCTCTGCTGCTTGGCCCTGATAGTGGCATGGATTACTACGCCGGGGCCGAAGTTGTCGGCACGGCTGGTTTGCCCCTGCCGTTTTATCCAGAACTCAAGGTCAATCTGTTCCGTCCGCTGTTTATGCGTCGCCTGCGCGAATTTCAGCCGGATATCGTCCATCTCGTCGATCCGGTGGCGTTAGGCGCGGCAGGATTGGCCGCCGCGCGTTTGCTGAATATCCCGCTCGTTTCCTCCTATCATACGAATCTTGCCGCGTACTGTAGCCATTTTGGCTTTCCTATCTTAACCCGGCCTATGCTGTCCTATAATCGTTTCTTGCATAACCAGTGCGCGCTGACCTTTTGTCCTTCGCTATCAACGGCGGCAAAACTGCGAGCGCAGGGCTTCGGCCATGTGCGTCTCTGGCCGCGCGGTGTGGATACATCATTGTTTCATCCTGAACGGCGCAGCCTGGTAATGCGCCGTTCCTGGCTCGACGTGCTGCGCAGTGAGCGGGATATACCTGTCATTTTGTACGTTGGGCGCGTTTCCTGGGAGAAGAATCTGCGCCTTTTGGTGCAGGCATACCAGCGCATGGATCACCAGAGTTGTCGCCTGGTCATCGTTGGCGATGGGCCGGCACGCGCGGAGATAGAGCAGGAATTAGCAGGTGTGCCGGTCATCTTTACCGGCTATCTCAGAGGTGAAGCGTTGGCGGAGGCATATGCCTCGGCAGATATCTTTGCCTTCCCATCCATCACGGAAACTTTTGGACAGGTTGTGTTAGAGGCTATGGCTTCTCGGTTGCCTGTGGTTGGATTGCTCTCCGAAGGCGTGTGCGATCTGGTGATATCCGAGCAGACTGGCTACTTGCTTGATGCCCGGTACATAGCCGAAGCAGAGGCCGTCGCGGGCTATCAGGCTAACCTGAGCAAACTGGTCGAAGCGGAGCAACAGCGCCATGTGATGGGCCTGGCGGCGCTGTACGAGGCCCAAAAATACTCCTGGCATGAAGCCATGTCACATCTCGTCCAGGGCTATCAAGAGGTTATTGAACAAACGCAACCACTTATTGCCGCCTGATATTGCTCTCTACGCCCCTTCCACATTTCCGCGCACAAGTGTATCCTGCTTCCATAGCAATGCTGCTTCAATAGCTTGCCAGGTCAGATTTTCCGCTTGCGTCACCGTGACAGGATTATGGTTGCGGGCTTTCTCCTCCATGATTTTGCTAACACTTCCCTGAAAATCATCAAGCAGCGGGCGTTGCTCAACATAAGAAGGCAGCGCGCTCAGAGCAATGTGCTGGATTGGATAAAATTCGTGCGTTTCAAAGAGCGATGCAATCAATGCCGCGTATTGTACGAGCAAATCTTTAAGCGGTTCGTCGAAATAGTCAGGCTGTGTACTGGATGCGAGCAAAACGCCAGCAAACTCGTTGGCACGCATGATGGGGGTGGCGGCGGCGCTTACCTCCCACTGATCACGATATCCAGCCGCGCGGTTGAGGGGATTGGACAAATTCTCGTTGGTCTTCACACCGTCATCAGGAAAGGTATTGCCAACCAGAGACTCAGCGCCTAACAGCCTGTAGCTCTGGCTTAAGTCGCTGTCCCACGGGCTTGTCCCTGAACCGATAGTTTCGCGCAGGCTACGCACTTTGCCATGAGATGGGGGCATGCATTTCGCGACAATGATGGCTATTCCTTTGAGATGCGGGTCAAATTGTTTGATAGCTTGAGCCAGTATAAGCCCGCACAGTGTCACAAAGAAGATATCTTTGTGCATTGTTCTCGACACGCGAAGAATGTGGGTGCAGAAATCAGCGGGGATGGTGATTTCTTTCGTCGTCATAATCTCATCCTGAAGCGTTAAATAATTAGACGTCTCTTGCTTGAACAAGCGTAACAATTGGTCGCTTTCCTTGAAGGAGAGTATCTCGAGCAGGCGCAGAAGCTTCTCAGGGCGAGGATTCGATATTCCCTTAGCCCAACGATGGAGCGTAATGGCGTTCACGGTCAGCGCGTGAGCGAGCCGTTCTCGCTCGCGAGGATCGGCTATACGTTGACTTAACAGTTGGCGCCATGTTTGCGGGCTTTGCAATTCATTCATCATTTGCTCTAACCAGCCTACAATTCCTCTCTTATGCACCTGTAGCATAACAGGTCTCAGAGATGTTGTCAAGACTGCGAAAGAGGCAAAATCATATTTTAGCGTGAATCTTGTATGATAAAAATGGTATGCCATAATAGCATATTCTGATCATCCTACCATGAAAGAACGTCTCAAGCCTCCTGTTCCGAAGCTTGAGACGTTCCGGGCGCCACACCGGAACAGGGCTATGCAGAATCGCTTCGTCCGCGACGCTGCCAAACATCAAGCGTTTCACTCCGACCGCCTCCTGGCCGCACAGAACGATCAAATCTGCTCGTTCGCGCCGCGCCACGGAGAAGATCGCCGGCGCGACAAGCCCCGTCGCCACGCCAATTTCGGTTTCGATGCCGACCAGTTTATAGGCGTGGTTGAGCAGCATCGCCGCCAGGTAACCGGCCGCCTGCAAACGGCTTCTCTCGTAGAGTTGCTTTTCTCCGGCGTTCAGGTGAGGCGCTCTATGGCATCAGCCTCGGCGCGCACACCGCTCGCGAATCGCTGGCGAACGATCCTGAACAGGCAGCGGCGTCCATCGATTATGTGCTTTCTCTGACCCAGGCTGGTCTGGCCGAAATGCGCGCTCTGATATTTGAGCTACAACCTGAGTCATTGGAGACGGAAGGGTTGGTGGCCGCTCTCAGCAAGTAGGTAGCGTTGCTGCGTACCCGCCACCAGTTGGCGGTGGATGCGCAGTTCGACGCTGAGCCGAACTTTCCTTTTGAGCAGAAGCAAGCTCTGTACCGCATTGCGCAGGAGGCGCATAATATCGTCAAACACGCGCGTGCTACTTCGGTGGTTTTGCAACTGGCACGGCAAGCAGATACGCTGCTGCTCGTTGTGTGCGCTGATGGTTGTGGCTTCGATCCGGATGCTTCATTTCCAGGTCACCTCGGCCTGCGTTCTATGCGCGAGCGAGCGGCGAAGGTTGACGCGAGCTTTACTATTGAAAGCGCGCCCGGACAAGGCGCATGCATTGAAGCGC
>DATLSW010000368.1:0-5595 GCA_035533955.1 Ktedonobacteraceae bacterium
AGGATCGACTGGCGATTGGCGTTGTAGGTATCGTCGATCAGCGTGCTGCCATTCGGTCCCGGCTTGATCTCGCCGCGTCCCTTCGCGGGAACCAGCGACTCAAGGGCGGGGATGATCTCGTCGAGCGACATTTCCGCCGCGCAGCCAACGGCTGCCGCCGCCAGCGCGATCACCACGCCGTGTTCGCCCGGCAAATGCAGTTGCACGTGCGCCCGCTGTCCTTGATAGCTCAGCGTGAAGCGTCGCCCGCGCAGCGTGTCGCCGCCGATCTCGCTTGCCCGCACCGCTGCGTCCTCGTTCAGTCCATAAAAGAGGACGCGCGCCCGCGTCTTCGCGCTCATGGCGCGCACGTTTTCATCGTCGTAGTTGAGGATTGCTATACCCTGCGCGGAGAGAACCTGCACCAGTTCGCTTTTTGCCTCCGCCACCCGTTCCTGCGAGCCAAAATAGCCCAGGTGCGCCGCGCCCACGTTGGTGATAAGCGACCAGTCCGGCGTGGCAATAGTCTCGCACAGCCAGCGCAGTTCTCCGACCCACTGCGCGCCCATCTCCAGCACGGCGTAACGATGTTGCTCTTCCAGGCGCAGCAAGGTGATGGGATAGCCGATTTCGGTGTTGTACGAGGCATAGGTTTTGAGCGTCGGAGCGCGTCGGCTCAGCACGGCGGCGGCGGCCTCTTTGGCGCTGGTCTTGCCGTTGCTGCCGGTGATGCCGATCAGTGTGGTATGTTGCTGGCGGCATACGCGCACGCAAGCAGTGGCGTCCAACGCCTGCACGCTATCTGGTACGACAATTTGCAAGAAGTTGGGTGGTACGTCAGGCGACGGCTCCATGCACAATGCCGCGCCCGCGCCTGCTCTGGCGGCGTTGGCGATGAAGCGATGGCCGTCAGTGTGCGCGCCCCTGATCGCTACAAAGAGATCGCCCGGCCCGACCATGCGGTTATCATGCTGCGCTTCCGGGAAGATTTGTTCGTGATTAACCGGGGCGCTGCTTTGTAGATGGACGATATCCTGGTTGCCTTGTAATATATCGTTGAGGGTGAACATGCTGTCGTTTCCTCGATAGGATAATCTCGTTGCGCTGATTATATCATACAAGGCGGGCGTGATATACTGGCATAAAACCCGTAGGGGCGTGGGCTTGCCCCGCCCAAAAACCGAAGGTATCGTTTATTGTTCCTAAGCAGGGCGGGGCAGAGCCTTACGCCCCTACGGAAATTTCCTTAAAGGACGGAGAACCAAAACAAGGAAAGATGGAGGAGCAATTACCATGCGAGCAGCCATTATCACCAGGCCGGGCAAGCCTGACGTATTGGAGATACAGGAAGTCGAGACGCCTGAGCCGGTCGGCGACTATGTGCGCGTGCGCGTGCGCGCGTCCGGCATCAATCGCGCGGACACGGTGCAGCGCGCCGGGCATTATCCCGCGCCGCCGGGATGGCCGGCGAACATTCCGGGGATGGAATTTGCTGGAGAAGTGGACGCGGTCGGCCCGCTCGCCCGCGCCTGGAAGCCGGGGCAGCGCGTGATGGGCCTGGCAGGCGGCGGCGCGCAGGCTGAATATATCGTTGTGCATGAAGGTATGTTAGTTGAGATACCAGATAACCTGGACTTTGTGCAGGCTGCTGGCATTCCCGAAGTCTTTATGACCGCGCACGATGCTCTGTTCACGCAGGGAGGTTTGCAGATGGGCGAGCGCATTTTGATCCACGCGGTGGGCAGCGGCGTCGGCACGGCGGCCATCCAACTGGCCCGCGCGACGGGCGCGACCACTTTCGGCACATCGCGCACGCCGGAGAAGCTGGAACGGGCGAAGTCGCTCGGCCTCGATCATGCCTTCGGCGACCAGGATTTCGCCGCCGCGGTGCAGCGTCTCACCAACGGGCAGGGCGTGCATATGGTTCTCGACTTTATCGGCGCGCCTTATCTACAGCAAAATATGGAGGCGCTGGCAGCCTGGGGCCGCGTTGTCTTCCTGTCCACGCTGGGCGGCGCGCAGGCCAATTTCAACATCAGTTTGATGATGGGCAAACGCATCTCCATACGCGGCTGCACGCTGCGCTCACGCACGCTGGAAGAGAAGTTGGCGGTGACGCGCCGTTTCGCCACCGGCGTCCTGCCCCTGCTGGCAAACGGCACGGTGAAGCCGATCATTGATCAGGTTTATCCGCTGGAGCAGATCGCTGACGCGCACCGCGCGATGGAAGCGAACAAAAATTTCGGCAAACTGATCGTGCGCGTGGATTGATGAAAACTCAACAATGTGGCGGGCATGAAATGTGGCGGCGCAATTCATTGCGCCAGTAGAGGCCGATTGATCGCGTCCAAATCTGGCACAATGAATTGCGCCGCCACATTCCTGCTGCTTACACACTATCAGCAATCTCCTGGATGTCCAGGTGATCCACCTCGCGGTTGAGCATGGCCTTGTATGCCAGCAGTTCGTCTTTTGGCATCACGGCCACCTCGACGCCATAGAGCGTCATGATATGCGAGCCGGCGTAATGGATGGGCTGATCTTCCCAACGCTGATCTCTGCGGTTGTAGAAGCGGGGGTTGGCGGAAGAGTCGCCAATCTCGATCGGCACGCCGTGATAGTCGAGGGCCATATAAATGAGATCCCACGACGCGCTGTGATGCGGCAGCAGTTCGCGAATGACGTAGGGCCGCGTCTCTTCCAGCGCCGCCCGCGCCTGCTCCAGCGGCGCGTATATATCAATGTCCACCAGCGGTCGCTTTGCTCCATATGCTTTCGCCGCCAGCCCGCCGACGATCTGGTACGGGAGATTGTGCCGCTTGAGCAGCCCGACAATCCAGCCGAGCGCCTGCCCTATTTTTTGTGGGTCGTTTGTTGTTTCCATGATGCTCCAAGATTACGCGGGTTCATCATCGTCCGGAAAAAACGATTCGTTCCCAAACTTGACGTCTTCATAGGCGGAAGCGACGGAGAAACGCACGCCGAGGCTTGCCAGATCGGCATACTCATCTTGCCCAAAAGTATGGATTGTCCAGAGCTTCTCGGATGCCCGACGGTAGATCTCAATTATCTGGCAGTCGCTCGCCACAAGTACGTACTCCTGGATCGTCGGCACATCGCGGTAATTGGTGAACTTGCGACCGCGATTATAATCTTCCGTGCCAGGGGAAAGAATCTCGAACACAACACGCGGTGAACGAATGTTGTCATGAGAGCCGCGATCGCGCCCATCGCATGTGACCGTTACATCTGGATACACATAGCGGGTTTTGGAAAAATTGACTCGCGCATCGGAGTTATAGACGCGGCAAGAACGCCCACGCAATAAGCCGCGCAAAGTAACGGCGATGTTGAGGCTGATCATACTATGGTTCAGCGAATCTCCAGCCAGCATTCGTAGCTGGCCGTCAATGTACTCGTAGCGTATGTTTTCGCTCTTGCGATCAAATTCGAGATATTCTTCGACTGTCATGGCCGGGCAATCAGGCAGTGCGCTCATTGTTTCCTGCCTCGCGTTGTACGTTGGTAGCTAAAGATTCTAGCATTATTATACCGTATGAAAGCCTTCATTATCTCAGAGTGAAAGCGTTCCTATTCCATTTACGTCTTATTTCTGCTTTGCCGTAGCGTACTATCCGCGCTCACATCCCACGCGCCGCGCTTGTTCCCCGTCAGATCGCAACCTTCGACAACGCCAGCCGCTCCCTCGTAAGCCCAGACGGCTTCGTAGCCGTTGCGATTGATGCGGCAGCGCCGGATGATAGGATTCCCCCCTTGCTTGATCTCTATCCCCGCAGATGCATTGCCGAAGATGTCACAGTCTTCGATCACACCTTGCCCATCCTCGTTGACGAAAATACCATCTTGTTTACTGTTATGTACCTGACAGCGCCGAATGGTAGGGCTTCCACCTTGCTTGATTTCCACCCCTGATAGCGCATTACCGAAGATATTGCAGTCTTCGATTACGCCTCGTCCTCCCTCGTAAATTACAACGCCGCCTTCTTTGCTGCCATGAATCACGCACTGCTGAATAATGGGATTGGCGCTGGCATTGTGGACGATGATACATGATAGCGAGTCCGAGATGATATCGCAACCTACCAGCTCGAGTTGGCCTTGCATGATATCAACAGCATGGAACTGCTTTGTTCTGAGGCCAGCCCGGCAACGCAATGTCAGGTTGCGGACGGTGGCAGTGTCCGTTAGCATCATGATGCAGTCGGCGTCGCTACTCTCAATGATGATCTGCTCGCGCGGGCCATCGCCGATGATTGCGGCCGGCTTATTGAGGATCAATCCTTCTTGATAGAGGCCGGGACGCACCAGAATACGCGTGTTGGCGGAGACATCGTTGATGGCGGCGCTGATGCTGATATATTGTCCGCCGGTTTTGGCGACGACGACAGTGATGATGGTCGGGGCATAGAGTTTTGGCGCGGGTTTGCTCGCGGCTTCCAATGCGTCGGCGAACGCCTGGATGGTCGGATAGCGATCCCGCGGGGCTTTCGCTAACGCCTTCATTACCACCTGCTCAACCTGCACTGAGATGGTGGGAATGTGTGAGCGCAGCGAGGGAACCGGTTCAGCGGCATGTTGGAAGCCGAGTTGGATGAAATCTCCTTCTGTGAACGGCGTCGTGCCACAGATCCATTCGTAGACCATGATCGCCAGCGAGTACTGGTCGCTGGCCTTCTCCGGCTTGCCCCTGAATGCTTCTGGGGCCATGTAATAGGGCGTTCCGCCAATGCCATATGACGGTTGTAGCGTCGTGCGCCCCGTCTGAGAAATGACAGCTATTCCGAAGTCGCTTACCAGAAGTTCGCCCTGTGAGCCAACGAGGATGTTGTCCGGCTTGATGTCACGGTGGATGAGATTGTTGTCGTGAGCATACTGCAAGGCGGGAGCAATCTGCTTGAGATACTGGATAATGGTGTCAGGCGAGAGCTGCTGTTTCTTATGCCTGCTGGTGAGCGAGCCATTGGGCGCGTAGTCTAGCACGAGAAACGGTGTGTCTTGCTGGATATCGAAGTCATACACGCGCACGATATGGGGATGGCGCAGCGATGCTGTGCGCACTGCTTCTTGCTGGAATTGTTGCTCATCGACGTTGGTCAGGTGTAGCACTTTGATAGCGGCCTGCTGGGTGACGATGCGTACATGCTGACCCAGATAGACATCGGCGAAGCCGCCGCCGCCGAGACGGCGCACGAGCCGATAGTTGCCAAATTGCTGGCCGATCAGATTTTGACTCATATGGTGATCCCTTGCAATCCCTCTCTAGTTCCTGATGTAGCTTTGGAATCGATCAAGCGATACTTGAGGTCTGTGTGGTGATTTTATGGGATAATGGATGGGTTGTCAAGGTCATAATTAGCAGGAGTATACGGCTCCAGTGTCCACAATCCCGTGTCCTCTTCTTTGCCCACCACTACTGGGATGCTCGTACTTTTGTTCATCTGCATACAAAAGTACACATCTTCGATCAGGCCGCCGTTGATTACGCTGCGGGCGGAGTCGCAGTGGTCCATGATTTTCGGCGGCTGATAGGCTTCGTAGAGGGTGATGGCGGCCTCGACGCGCTCGTCGAGTTGCAGGGCATCAGCCTGGGAGTGT
>DATLSW010000369.1:0-4380 GCA_035533955.1 Ktedonobacteraceae bacterium
CAACTGGTTGTAGAGCAAGGCGTATTACCGGAACGTGCCGTCGCGGATTATGGACGGCAAATTTGTAGATTGCTGAACATTCTTGAAGGCCAGCAACCTCCGATTGTGCATGGCGCGATTACTCCGAATACGATCATTATCAGTCCAGATGGGAAGCGAGCTTCGTTGATCCATGTGCCGTTGTATCCTCTCATTCAAAACGGCGCCAGCCGTAACCAGAATGCGGCGTCTGGCTACCAGGCTCCGGAGCAGGTGCGCGGCGTGTCCGAGCCTGGTTCGGATATCTATGGATTGGGCGGTACGCTGTATCACGCGCTGACGGGATACGATCCAGATAAACATATGTCCTTCTTCTTTCCGCCGGCCCGGCGTTTGAATTCGGAGATCACTTCGCGGATGGAGGCGATACTGTCGCACGCGCTGCGACTTTCCTTATCCCAGCGGTACGAGGAGGCCGGTGAAATGCAGAGCGACCTGGATTTTGTGCTGACTTCCTCTCCTGTCACCGAGCCGAATCGGCGCGTGGATGGCCGTATGCCGACAGATATGCACGACTGGCAAGAGCGGCGGCGAAGGCGCGATCATATCTCCACAGCTTCATTCGTGGCGGTTGCCGCGCTTGTTTGCATTCTCTTGCTGGGCAGCATTGTTCTCGCTGTGTCGCATAGCCCCAGCAGCGCTGCCGGCGTTAATGCGACAGCCACGGCGCTTGCGCAGCAGACGGCGATAACACAGCATGTCGCCGATGTGCAGGCGGCCATTCAGACGGAGCGGACATTGGAGGCGCAGAATTTCGCCCGCACTGGCATCGGCATTAGCGATGGCCGCTTCGTCTTTGATACATACGCGGGCCGCTTTGATGTGAGCTTAAAAGAGCAAGCCGCCCGCGCGCTCCAGCGCGGCGATCTTGCTTCCGCTTCTGCCTTGTATGCGCAGGCGGTGAACGCTGATCCGACTGACGGCGAGGCGCTGATCTACGAAGAGGATTTGAATATTGCGCAGCGCGATCTTCCCTATGTTTCTATCGTTCTTGGCCTCGGTATCAACGGTAATCCCACCGATCTTGCCAATGAACGCAGCGAAATGCAGGCCGCCTTTGAAGCGCAATATGAAATCAACGAGTTTAGCCAGTTGCCGCATGGCCTGCAATTGCGCATTTTGATCGCCAGTTCTGGATCGAACGATGCCGCTGCTACGACATTAGCGCGGTTCGTCGCTAATCGCGTCAACAAAGCTGATAATCCCGATCATATCATCTCTGTGGTAGGATGGCCCTCCAACGGGGCCACGGCGTATGCTCGCGCTGGCATTACGGCTGCGCAGATTCCGCTGATTTCGCCGATGGCATCAGACGTTACATTGAGCCATAGCAGCTCGTACTTTTTCCGCTTGAGCGCGCCGGATACGACCCAGGCTGATGATATGGCGTCGGTCGCGGTAGACCAGCTACAAGCCAGATCGATTCTCGTGGCGCGCGATCCCGGCAATGCTGAAAGCGTCGCGGTTGCTGAAGAATTTACGGCGAAAGCGACAACGCTGGGAGCAACTGTAGTGGCGCGCCCGCAAGATACATTCACTGAAGGCGTTACAAGCGTTGCCGACTATCAGGCTATAGTGAATGACGCGGTTGCTCATAAAGCGAGTGTCATCCTGCTTCCAGGTACGGATGTTGACGCTGTCCGCCTGGCTTATGCCATCGGGCAGGCGGCGAAGGGCGATCCCACCAATACTATTCTGGCGAAGCTTGCCATTCTCGGCGGCCCGGCCCTCGATTCGTCCCTCCTGCTGGGTCAAGGTGATACTTCCGATGCGCTGCTTGCTCAGTCCGATCCACAAGATATGTTGCGCATCCATTTTCTTGCCTATGCCAATATCGGCGAACTGTCAATGATGAAGGCAGCGCAAACAGCGTTTCCAACCTTTGCCACTGATTGGGTCGGGTTATTCCAAAAATTTACCAATCCTCTTTATAATGCCCCGATTGCCAGTCAGTATGCTATGCTCACCTATGATGCCGTGAAGATGGTTGGAGCGGCGGCGGCTTCTCTGCGTGATGCTATCACTGGTCCAGCGATTCAAGAGACGTTGCGTTCTTTTGGGACAGGAAGAACGCAGCCCTACGAAGGTGTGAGCGGGCGTATCCTTTTCGACAGTCAGGGGAGTCCTATCGACAAAGCCCTGTGCGTGCTGGCCGTGGAAAGTACCGCTTCCGGCGACATCATCAAGCTGGAGCAAGTGGTAGGGACCTATTAAAGACAGTCCTTTTCCCACGGCCCGACATCCATAAGGGATGTTGACTGACGTAAGTTACTTCTCTCCGCTGGTTTGGTTCCTTCCTCTATACTGGTAATAGGACGATATAAAGGATAGCAGGAGAGAACAATGAAACTGCAAGGGAAAAAGATAGCGATTCTCATTGAAAGTGACTTTTACGAGAAGGAAATATTTTATTACGATCACCGCTTCGCGGAAGAAGGGATCGAACTCCATTTTTTGTCTCGCTTATGGGGTTTGCCCGCGTTAACCTTTACCGGTCACGACTACCGTATTCCGCTTGAATGCCACGAAAGCTTTGAAGATATGGATGACGCGACGCTCAAAAGTTACTCCGCGATCATCGTGCCTTCAGGGGTCGTCGCGGATCGTCTCCGCTATACTGAAGATGTCACGCAACTACCGCCGGCCACCGAATTTTTGCAGCGAGCATTCAACGAGAAAAGCATCCTCAAGGGTATTATCTGTCATGGCATGTGGTTGGCCGCTCCCCTGCCTGAGCTGGTGAAAGATCGCAAGGTTACGGCGCATAACAATCTCATCAGCGATGTACGCAATATGGGTGCGATCTACACTGACCGCGACATTGTGATCGACGACGATCTCATTACTGTGCGCACCGGCTCGCTTTGCCATTTGCTGGCGCGCACAATTATCGACATTCTCTCTGAATGCGAGTAAAGGAGTCAGGCGCTGCGTAGGAGGGTATTTTCCTGCTCGCTCTCCCAGCGTATCGTCACGTTTTCGACGATCACTTTGCCGAACAGTTCTCCCAGGGCGCAACCAATCTGCTCTTCTACTGCCGATTTTAACTCTTCTATGCTCCATGAGCGCGTTTTCAGGGTACAGGCTGGGCAGAAGAATCGCAAAGATATCGAGCAACCTTCCGCGCAAGCGATTCGTCCGTATCGCAGTGTGACATCGTCTGCGATAACCTCATCAAACAGATCGAGCAAGATCAGGCTGCTAACTTCTTCCAACATCAATTCCGCGCCCTCAAGTTCGCCGGGCAGCATCTCGTGAAACTTGTTAAGACCGCACAAGTTCATTTGAAGACTATACATGAGATAATCCTTTCGATAAAAAACTCTCAAGCTGCTATGCAGGGAATACTCTGCTATTACGCGTAATATTTTGCGAAGAGCCATGGATCGAGTATCGTGTGCCTGCTGTTTCGGTAGCATTTGTTTCCCCTGCTACCTTTTTCTTGAAGGCTACGAGAAAGATGGTTGAACGAACTTTCGATCAATTGCGCTGCTACATAGGACTCTCTATAATTTATTCCCATGCTATGCTATAGTTTTTGCATATTATTCGACCAGTTTTGAGAAACGGGAAAAAAGAGAGAAGCAGAATGAGTGAAGAAGACAAGGTAACAACAGAGCGGCGTGAAGCTGTGTTTGTCGTAACTATCAATCGGCCTGATGTGCGCAATGCTATCGATGGCCTCACCGCGACGGCTCTGGCGCAGGCATTTCGTCTGTTTGAGACGGACGATGCGCTTGCCGTCGCGGTTCTCAGCGGGGCGGGTGGCACGTTTTGTGCCGGGGCTGATCTCACAACTATCGCGCGGGGCGAGCGCACACTGCGCGTGGCGGAAGAAGGCGATGCGCCCCTGGGAATTTCGCGCATGTTGCTCTCGAAGCCGGTGATAGCAGCGGTTGAGGGATACGCTGTCGCGGGCGGATTGGAACTCGCGCTCTGGTGCGATCTGCGTGTGGCGGCGGAAGACGCGGTCTTCGGTGTGTATTGTCGCCGCTGGGGTGTGCCATTGGTTGACGGCGGAACAGTGCGGCTTCCGCGCCTGATCGGTCAAAGCCATGCACTCGACCTGATTCTGACTGGCCGGGGAGTGTCCGGGCAGGA
The DNA here is from genome assembly GCA_035533955.1 of Ktedonobacteraceae bacterium. Classification (GTDB taxonomy): domain Bacteria; phylum Chloroflexota; class Ktedonobacteria; order Ktedonobacterales; family Ktedonobacteraceae; genus CADDZH01. The sequence goes on from DATLSW010000369.1 coordinate 4,141, forward strand.
GGCGCTGTCGATGGGCCTGGCGAATCGCCTTGTTCCACGCGGCGGCGCGCTCGACGCGGCGCTGGCGCTGGCAAACGATCTCGCGCGCTTGCCGCAAACCTGCTTGCGTTCAGACCGCCTTTCAGCCTATGAACAATGGTCTCTGCCCTTTGACGAGGCGCTGCGCAACGAAACGCGGCGCGGCCTCAGTGTCATCTCGTCGGACGAGATGCTGGCGGGAGTGCGCCGCTTCACCGCCGG
>DATLSW010000370.1:0-8082 GCA_035533955.1 Ktedonobacteraceae bacterium
GAAGCACAAAATCATCCTCGATTGCGATCCCGGCCATGACGATGCTATTGCCATTTTGCTGGCCGCGCATCATCCGGATATCGAATTGCTGGCGATTACTACTGTGGCGGGCAATCAATCGGTCGAGAAGACGACGCTGAACGCGCTCAAGGTCTGCTCGCTCGCCAATATTCGCGACGTACCCATCGCGCGAGGCATGGATCGCCCTCTGGTGCGTCCGGCCCGGCACGCAGCGGATATTCACGGCGCGTCGGGCATGGATGGCCCCAACATTCCCGAACCCGATATCGAGCCGGTCTCCCAGCACGGCGTTGACCTGTTGATCGATCTGCTCATGCAGTCCGATGGCGATGTTACGCTTGTTCCGACCGGCCCGCTTACCAATATCGCCACGGCCATGCGCCGAGAACCGGATATCCTGCCCAAAATCAAGGCCATCTCGCTAATGGGCGGCGCTATCGGCCTCGGCAACCGCATCCCGTCAGCCGAGTTCAACATCTGGGCCGATCCGGAAGCTGCCGCTATCGTGTTCAGTTCAGGGCGTCCCATCACGATGTGTCCGCTGGAAGTAACGCATCAAGCCCTCGCTACTGATGATATCGTAAGCTATCTGCGTATGGTTGGCCGTCCCGTCACCATGTTTGTCGCCGATCTGCTCGTCTTCTTCGGCGCGACCTATCGCAGCGTGTTTGGCTTTCCCGCGCCGCCAGTTCACGATCCCTGCGCCGTCGCCGCCGTGATCGATCCATCGATTATGCGCTCGCATGTGATGCGCGTCGAGATCGAGACGCTGGGAGAATGGACGTCGGGCCGCACCGTCTGCGACGTCTATGGCGTGCTGGGCCTGGAGCCGAACGCGCGCGTCGGGTATGCCCTCAACGCGCCGCGCTTCTGGGAGATGCTGGTCAGTACGCTGCTGACCTATTGAAAGTGAATGGTTGCGAACAATTTGCTGCCCCGCGGGGCAGCAAATTGTTCGCAACCATTCAGCCTTTAAATCTGGTAATCGAGGGGCCACGGCTCGTTCTCGTCCCAGCCTTGCGTCAATTCCTGGTGCTTGTGCAGAGGCTCGCCGCCCTTGATCAGGAGTTCCGCCGGTTTGGAGGCGACGACCGAGTTGGGCGGCACGGATTCGAGGACGAGCGCCATCGCGCCGATCTTGCTGCCCCTGCCGATGGTGATGGGGCCGAGAATGGCCGCGCCGACGCCAATGGTCACGTCGTTCTCGATGGTCGGGTGGCGTTTCTGCGAGCGACCAGGGCCGCGCCGCCACCAGCCCGTCGCGCCGAGTGTCACCTGGTGATAGAGCATGACATTATCGCCTATCACGGTCGTTTCTCCGATGACGACGCCCGCGCCGTGGTCGATGAAGAAGCGTTTGCCGATCTGCGCGCCGGGATGAATCTCGACGCCGCCGGTGATGAAGCGCGCGAACTGCGAAATCATGCGCGGCAAAAACGGTATATGCGCTTTATAGAGCGCGTGAGCGACGCGGTGGTAAATTAAGGCCCACAGGCTTTCGTAGAGCAGGGCTTCGAAGACGTTGCGGCAGGCCGGGTCTTTCTCGAAAATGACGTCAAGCGCGTCAGGCCAGTGCGTGCGGCGGCGCGGCGTCGGCGTCGGGGCCGCGATGTAGATGCCCGGAGGTAGTTCCGGCAGATGTGAAAAGTCGGTATCGCTGCTATGTATGTCCGTGTCTTTGTTTTCCTCAGCCGAGTTTGAAATCCGTTGTGACATGCTGCCTGCCGTCCTCTGTTGCCTGGTGCGATCAATCGCGTCCTACATCTCATTCTGATTGCAGTGTAGGATAGCTAGCGAAAGTTGTCAAGGGCGATTTCCGACCAACATGTCGTGCCAACAGAGATAGAAAATATAGGCAACAAGCTCAACCCATGCTATAATAGCGTCGGCTTCCTTCAAATCTTTTCTTGACCGACTACCAACACTATACTGAACAAGGGGGAGTAGATTCGATGGTAATCAGACCAAGAGGTTACAGCCGCTTATTTTCCAGCTATCGCAGCCCGTTATCCGTCATTGTGCAAGGGATGCTTGGGGCCTTCATCGGCCTGGCTCTGCTTATATTTAATCTGAACGATAGCGCGCCATATCAGAAGCTCACCGGCCATGTCGCCCAGGGATACGACGAGACTCTCGATGGGATTCTGATTATTCATTCAAAGAATATAGAGAATAGAGGTTTCTCATGTCCCAATTTATGATGGCTGGCGATCCAGTCTGGATAGTTCCTTATGATGAGAGCTGGCCGCAGCAGTTCCAACAACTGGCGCAGTCGATGCGCGCCGCCCTCGGACCCGTCGCGCTGCGTATCGACCACATCGGCTCAACATCGATTCCGCAGCTTGCCGCCAAGCCGGTCATAGACATCCAGATTTCCGTGGCTGATTTCGAGCCACTCAATGCCTTTCGTGTCCCGTTGGAGAGCCTGGGCTACGTCTTTCGCGCCGAAAACCCTGAACTAACCAAACGCTACTTCCGCGAACCTCCTGGAGAGCGGCGTGCGCATATTCATGTGCGGCGCGCTGGCAGTTTCAGCCAGCAACTGGCGCTGCTCTTCCGTGATTACGTGCGCGCGCACCCAGATGTCGCCGCCGAATATGCCCAACTGAAAATCGGACTGGCCCGGCGTTATAACCGTCCCGAAGACCGCGAAGCCTATACGGACGCCAAAGACCCGTTCATCTGGCAGATACTGTCGCAAGCCGATAAATGGGCGCAGCAGATCGGATGGGTTGCTGGCCCGTCAGACGCATGAAACGGCGGGTTCCAATTGATTGACAATTCTGGCTTACCATGCTATTCTATGGGGGCCGAACCAGGGAAGTCTTGCCTGCGCCGCGTTTATGAGTGGCGCTGTCATAGATACTGTCGTAAATTCAGGTCCTCGTGGCAGCGTTGTGTATGGACACGGGGGCAAGAGGTGAGAAGTACAAAATATGTCTGTTAAAATTCGTTTGAAGCGCATGGGCATGAAAAAGCAGCCCAGCTATCGCGTCGTCGTAGCCGATTCGCGCTCTCCGCGCGACGGTCGTATCATCGAGAACATCGGGTGGTACAATCCGCGTACCGAGCCATCCTCTATTACCATTAACGAGGAGAAGGCGTTGGGCTGGCTCAGAAATGGCGCGCTGCCGACAGAGACTGTCGAGAAGTTGCTCAAGATTACTGGCGTCTGGTCGCATTTTGAGCAGGAGAAAGCTGCCGCGAAGGCGGCGCGTGCTGAAAAGGCCGGAGCTATCGAAGCTGAATAGGAATGAGCTATGCATAAACTGATCGAGTACATTGCTCAGTCGCTGGTTGATGATCCTTCCGCCGTCGAGGTGCGCGAGATTCGCAATGATCGCAACGTGCTGGTTCTGGAACTGCACGTTGCGCCCGACGATTTCGGTAAGGTCATTGGTCGCCAGGGCAGGGTTGCCAAAGCGATGCGCGCCCTCTTGCGAGCGGGCGGAGCGCGCGAAGGACGCCGTACTTCATTGGAAATAGTGTAGAGGACGGCATACGTGGTAGATCGCAGCGAAACAGAATGGGCTACTATCGGTCATATAGTAGCCCCTTTTGGCGTTCGTGGAGAACTCAAAGTATACCTGATGACAGATATCCCCAATCGTTTTGCGCAATTGGAGACCATCTATCTCGGCCCCGAACATACTCCCCGCCGTATTTTAAGCGCGCGCCCGCACAAGGGAGAGATGATCGTGTTACGCTTGCAGGGCGTGGATGATGCCAATACGGCTGATACGCTGCGCAAAGTTGCTTTGATGATCCCGTCGAGTCAACTGGCGCAACTTCCCCCCGACAGTTACTATCACCATGATATTTTTGGCTTGCAGGTGATCACGTTGAAAGGGAAGACCATTGGCACGATTGTTGACATTATCGAGACAGGTGGCAACGATGTTTATGTAATTCGCGGCGAGAGCGGCGGTAAGGAAATTTTGATCCCGGCCATCAAAGATGTCGTCAAACAGGTTGACCTGCTGCGCCGAATGATGTATATTGATCCTATACAAGGGCTTCTGGATACTGACGAAGCCGAAAGTAGCTTACCCGGAGAGGAGGACGAGTAACCCTAAGAGAGAACAGAGCGAACTTTGCCGGAATATTCGGCCCGCTTCGCGTGTTATCGTCATTGAGACCTGTACTACTTTCATGCGTATCTGCGGTGGATATCATGAAAAACCTTCATGGTTACGTTATCGCTACAGCCGTTAGAGTATTTTGTATGGAGGTTATCTCATGGCAGACCGTGTTCCAACCGTTGCTGACCTGTGTTGTGCCATAGCCGAAGGCCATGTCGCTGCAACCGTGGATGGAGGAACGTATAAACTGAGCGCCTATGAGGTGCGTCGTTATCTCCAGAAAATCCGCGCTTTGGCGACTATTTCCCCGCGCTTTGATCAAATACTCTCCTCGCATTCCGATCCTGATACCTGGTCGTCGGTATCTACCCAGATTTCTGTTGCATAGGCCGTGAAGGCCGTTTTTTTATGGGCAAAATCGGGCGCGCGGTGAGTTGCATTACGCGGCAACAAGCACTATAATAAGGCAAAGGTAACTGTTACTGGTTCCTGGCGAGGCGGTGTCCGTTTTGTCGGGCGGTAATATATTGAACACGCTGTGTAACGCGGGCGTTTAAGCGATTTGCGTCCGTTCACGTAGAAAGGTCGTTCATGGAACCACTTGATTCAGATTTAGAATACATGGTAAGTAAGCCTGAAGCGCCGAAACCGGGTTCGCGGGTGAATGCATTGCTGATCTTCCCTATTCTGGGGATTCTCCTGGTGCTGCTCTTCATCGCCTCGGCTATTTTTCAAATTAATCTTTCGGACATGGTAGACACGATCATCGGTTTATTACTCCTGTTCTTTGCTCTCTTCATCGTGCTGATCTTTTGGGCGAAGGCTCCAGGGGCCGATAAACAAGCATAGGCTTACTATTGCGCGCCATCAATCAACAAACCCGGTATACCAGAAATGCCGGGTTTTGTAGTTTCGATTGGTGTGTGTTGCTGATTGCCAGACAGGCGTTCCCATAGTTTTTCCTTTTCTCTTCAAGAGTAATGGGCGAGTGGTTTCGGAATCGCTGGCTCAGAATTCATAATAGCTTTATAGCAAGTTTCTACTCGAAGCGCTGCCACGCCGCATCGTCCACGGTGACGTTCAGTTGCTCGCCCCAGATGGCGCGCGACAGCAGCATAGCCGACTCGACCAATCGCGGCCCAGAGCGGTTGATGTACTGATTGCCGTCGATGGCAGAGACACGCCCAGTTTGCACGGCGCGCAGCGTCCGCCACTCCGGGCGCTGCTGTAAGAGCGGCACATCTTCCATTGTACGCTCAAGCGAATAGCCGCAGGGCGAGAGGATCAGCACGTCAGGATCGGCGCGTTGTAGCTCGTCCCACGTTAGCAGTGACGAGTGCAGACCATCCTGGCCCAGTACGTGCTCACCACCAGCATAGGCAACCAGTTCGGGCGTCCAGTTGCCCGCCGCGATCAATGGATCGAGCCATTCCAGTACCGTCACACGCGGCCTGACGCCGAAGGTTGCCGTGATCTCGCGTAAATGGCCGAGGGATTTCTTATAGCCAGAGACTAACTGCTCTGCCTGCTCTTTGCGTTCTAACGCCCCGCCCACGCGCAGTACATCATTCCATACATCGTCCAGCCAGTAGGGTGAGAGCGAGACAACGCGCGGCCACAAACCCGTCAATTGTTGGAGGGCCGCTGTCACGTCGCGTTCGCTCACCGCGCACACTTCGCACTGCGTCTGCGTGAAGATCACATCTGGTCGCAGCGTTTGTAACAACTCGACATCGATGGCGTAGATGCTCAGCGCCTTGATTGCCGCGCTTTCGGGCGTCAGGGCGTTGCGCGCCAGTTCTCTAATCTGCGTATCGATCTGCGCGCTGCTCGTATTAATGTCGATCTGCACTTTGCTGACCACGGGCAACGATTGAACCTCCGGCGGGTAATCGCATTCGTGCGATCTTCCCACCAGTTGATCCTGGCAGCCCAGAGCATAGATCATTTCGGTGGCGCTGGCAAGCAGTGAGACGATTCTCATGTTTTCATTGCTCGCTTCTTAATAGTCGATACCGGTAGCGGGCAGCCACAAGGACTGCCCCTACGGGATGTTCGAGCGGGTAATGTTAGAGCCCGGCCAGCCCGGCTTCCGCCACCTGCATATCCTGCGTGTAGTGGCCGCCGCTGACGCCGATGCCGCCGATAATGCCCTGCTCTGTCTTGATCGGGTAGCCGCCACCGAAGACGACCAGCCGATCGGTTTTGATGATGCCGTGCAGCAAGGGATCGTCGCCCTTGATGAAATCCCACCATTCATGACTCGCCATACTGAAGCTGATGGCCGTGTAGGCTTTGTCCTGGGCGATCTGCACGCTCAACAGCGCCGCGCCGTCCATGCGACTGAACGCCTTGAGTATACCGTCCTCATCGCAGACGGCGATACACATGCGCAGGCCCATCTCGCGGGACTTGGCCTCGGCGGCGGCAACCATGCGTTGAGCCGCCTCAATAGTAATGCTTGCTTTCTGGAAGGTGTTTTTTGCCATTGAAATATCCTTTCTTTATTCTTGGATGCCTGTCTCAGTAGGGGCGGTGGCTCTGCCCCGCCCTTTGCCTCATGATACGCAAGCGGGCAGGGTAGAGCCACCGCCCAACGGGCGGGGCAGAGCCACCGCCCCTACTGAGCGACGAGGAATCCTCTCCATATGATTCTGTGCTATGGAAAGGGGAATGTCAAATAGAGCATATCATGAAAATCTTTGCTCAGCAGATGCGCGGCAACGGGTCGCCGACCAGCATGTCCAGAACGCGCATCCCACCAATATCGGTGCGCAAGAAGACTAATCCGGCTGGCTCCGCTTGCACTGAGCCAATGATCACGGCTTCGCGTCCTGATGGATGTGAGCGCATGGCTGCCAGCGCGGCTTCGGCCCTGTCAGGGGCGACAATGGCGAGCAACTTGCCCTCGTTGGCGATAGTGAGCGGGTCGAGACCGAGGATCTCGCAGGCTCCGCGCACACCAGGATGCACGGGGATGGCGTGTTCGTCGAGCGCAATGGAGACTTCCGAGCCGATTGCCATTTCGTTCAGCGTCGTGGCGACGCCGCCGCGCGTGGGATCTTTCAGGCAGTGGATGCCGTCGCCCGCGGCTGCCAGCAGCGACGCGACGAGCGTATGGAGCGGCGCGGTATCGCTCTGCACATCGGCTTCAATGTCGAGTGACTCACGCGCGAACATGATGGCGATGCCGTGATCGCCGACTGGGCCGCTCAGCAGCACCCTGTCACCTGGCTGCAACTGGGTTTGCCCCATCAGCCAGTCGGCGCGCACGATGCCGATGCCGGCGGTATTGATGAAGACGCCATCGGCTTTGCCGCGCTGGACGACCTTCGTGTCGCCGGTGACGATAGCCACGCCTGCTTCACTGGCTGCCGCTGCCATCGAGGCCACGATGCGGCGCAGTTCAGCGATGGGGAAACCTTCCTCCAGGATAAAACCAGCCGAGAGGTAAAGCGGTTCCGCGCCCGCCATTGCCAGGTCATTGATCGTGCCATGCACCGCCAGCTTGCCGATATCGCCGCCTGGGAAGAAGAGCGGGCTGACCACGTAGGTATCGGTGGTGAAGGCCAGGCGCTGGCCTGTTCCGTTCACCGTAAAGGTGGCGGCATCGTCCATCGCGTCGAGCAGGGGATTCGAGAAGGCAGGCGCAAAGACGCCCTCGATCAAGTTGTGCGTGGCTTTGCCGCCGCTGCCGTGGCTGAGCGTGATCTTCTCTTCGCGCAAGTAGAACTTGTGGCGGCGCGCCTGCCGCGTGCGTTCGATTTTTTGCAGAACGGTATCGATGCGTGCCGTATCACGCGAGGTAGATGCGTCCATGAATTTTCTCCCTTTAGATTCCCTACGAATTCGCGAGCGGGATCACATTCAGGCGGTGGCGCTCGGAGGCCATCGAGAAGCGCCCGAAACTATAATAAGCAGCGCAGGCTCCTTCGGGCGAGACCATGCAGGTTCCGATGGGCGTTTCGGGCGTGCAGGC
>DATLSW010000371.1:0-7953 GCA_035533955.1 Ktedonobacteraceae bacterium
TGCATCCCCAGCATATCAACCAGGAAACGCTCCGTGAGGCGATGGCGGCGCAGCACTGCCTCCGCCGACTGGTAGCCCATCTCCGTCAACGTCACCTGCCGCCTCTTATCCATCTCCACATAGCCATCGCGCACGAGACGCTTGAGCATCTCAGTTACAGAGGGTGGAGCAACGCCGAATTTCTCCGCCAGTCGCGCTCCAATGGTGACCTCACCCTCCATGTGGATGTTATAGATAGCCTCCAGGTATTCTTCTACCGTCGCGCTCAACGATTCGTGCGTTTTCATAGGACGATCTCTTTCCAAACAAATATCCTTCTACCCAATCACATTCTACGCACCGCCTTGAGAGGACGTCAAGGTGCGCATTTATCGACTTTTATCAATTTTACCCGCGCTTATAGTGAATTCAGAAAGGAGTTTACCCAGGCATGATCAAAAAGCGAACACAGAGAAGTATGTCAACACATATATTAGCAATGCACGGGGCCATTAGCCCTGAAACTATCAGGAGGTTTGCCCGCACTGGTATTGGCCGGAACATCATCCTGCTGCTTTTCAGCGTGCTGCTCCTTTTCGGATCGTTTGCCTTCGCTGGTCAGCAGCTAACAGCGCGAGCGGCGAATCCGGGATCGGGCAATGCCTGTTCCTGGTATAGAGTTCGTTGGGGAGACACATTGAGCGCCATCGCACGACGCTCCCATACAACGATCTGGACGCTGGCAGAGGCCAATCACATCCGCAATGTGAACCTGATCTTTGTGGGACAAACCCTCTGTCTTCCTTATCGGGTTAGTCATGGCTACAGTCCCGCTGGTACAATCGGCAGTGGCGTCGCGTCAAATGGGGTGGTACGCTGGTACGATTACGCCGACCTGAACTGGTCTACGCGGCCAGAAGTGGAAGGCTTGCTGCGCCAGGCGGCGGCCCGCTATGGCTTGCCGGCCAATCTGCTGCTGGCGATTGCCTGGCAAGAAAGCGGCTGGTATCAGCACGTCATTGCCCGCGACGGCGGCATCGGCGTGATGCAGTTGATGCCCTACACGACGATGTCGATTAACGCCGGGACGCGCATACGCCGCGACCCCTATCACCTCGTAGACAACATTTACCTGGGTGTGACGTATCTCTCCTGGCTCTGGCATTCGTTCGGCGGCAACCTGGACAGAGTGATCAGCGGGTACAACGAAGGCGGCTGGGCGGTGATACACCGCGGCATTTTCAACTGGAGTTACGTCGATAACGTCCGCTACCTGATGCGCGTTTTTTAGGCCAGGGCGACCACGAGGATCGCCCCTACTCAGGGCATAATGGTCTCTGGGCGCACTACGTGGTGCGCCCAGAGACCATTATGCCGCGTGATATTGGCGGAAGATCGCGACCACTTTGCCCTGCACGACCCATTCTGTTTTCCACTCATCGCTGGAAACATAGATGGGGTTAAACTCTGAATTGGCAGGTTGCAAGCGAATACGATCCTGCTCCTTGAAGCAGCGTTTGAGCGTGGCCCTACTACCGGTTTCCTCGTTATGCGTCGCCACGACGATATCGCCATTGTTGAAGTCAGACTGAGGCCGCACGACCACGTAATCGCCGTTCAGGATGTGATCTTCGATCATAGAACGGCCATTCACGATCAGGGCATAGGTGTTATCCAACTCCATATCGCGGCCAACATCGATCATCTCTTCCGGCTCTTCAGCGATGAACAACGGCTCGCCAGCGGCGATGCGCCCCTTGACAGGGATACCGATTACCGCTTTGACCAGTTTAATGCCACGGCTTTTCTTTGAGGTACGAGAAATCATGTTCTTTTTCTCCAGCATAGTCAGGTGATAATCCACATGACCTGTGCTAGAAATACCGAGCGCGCGCCCGATCTCCCGATTGGTTGGCGGCATGCCTTCCGCCTTCATGTAGTTAACGATGAATGTGTACATTCTCCGTTGAATGTCGCTTGCTTGCTCTGTTGTCATAGATATCAGACCGCCTTTCCTTAAATTCGGCTCGCCATTCGCTGACCAGCATACCCCTAGACTAGAACGGCTATTCAAAAATATCATACCACAGGCTATGCCATATTGCAAGAGGTTTTTGAACGCATTTTTGGAATATTATTTTCACGCGCGGATTTTTCGTTAAGGGAAAAGAAAAGTCAAACGTCTGAATCATTGCGTCTTTCCCCTCTTTACGTGTACAATAGAGATGTTCTAAATGCGACGGGTTCAACCATAAAAGAGGGAGTTCAAATATATGGTTGAGATGACAGTTGAAAGCGTGCGGATTAACCTGGCGACTCAGCAGCGCGTTGTCATCCTGAAAGCGCTCAAGCAAGAGCGGTATCTATTCATCTGGATCGCTCATCCAGAGGCATATGCCATTGCGGTCGAACTGCAAGGGACGACTTCGCCGCGGCCCTTGACGCATGACTTACTCAAAAATGTCATTGCCGATCTAGGAGCAAAAATTGGGAGCATCGTCATTTCGGATCTCATCGACGATATCTTCTACGCTCGCCTCATCTTAGACGTCGATGGTCGGCATGTCGAAGTCGATGCGCGGCCTAGCGATGCCATCGCGCTGGCGGTACGAGCGAAAACTCCCATCTTCGTCGAGGAAAGCGTCTTAGAGCGCGCGGGCGTGATATTGGAAGCGAACGAAGAACAGGCATCTCCACGGGTCGAGCATAGAAGAGATTCAGATAAAGATAATCTGGCCCCTTACCGCGATTTCATCAATACGCTGGACGTGCTGGATGATTTCGGAAAAGAGTAGTTCTGGCTAGGACCCCACGGCGACGCCGCTCAAAGCAGGGGGATCATTGCTTTGTAGAGGCGCGTTACCAGGCGTGATAAGAGTCCGTAACAAAAAATAGCGAGCAGCGTGTACAATTCGATGCTGCTGGGGATGGGCAGGGCCAGCCACTGGAACAGCAGGTGAAATGGCAAGTCAAAGATACCGCTGATCGTAGAGATGCCGCTAATCCAACCAACATTGGACAAGGGGAAAATCGAATGCGAAAGGAAACGCACCAGCAAAAGAGCCTGTACAACGATAAAGAATATTTCTGTTGCAGTGAGAAACGCGCTTTTGCTTACCTGGCTCTCAGGCGACGCGGCTTGAACCGCCGCCAGGCGTTCCGTTGGCAGTTGATCGATATCATTAACCCTCGCGAGGTCTTTTTGTAGAGAAATTTTCTTCATGCTCCTCTATCTCATTTTTCCTTACTTTCAAAGGATTTTGGCAGACTACTACGATGACGGCGCGGTTACAGGGTAGCAATAAAAGATATCGAAGCCTTTTTGCAGCGGAGAGACAGTGCGATTCAAAGGCGTCACGATCAACACAGCGTAACCAGGAGCAGACGGGAAGCGAGCTTCCCGGTAGGTTATATGCTGCGCATCAAGCAATTGCAGCAAGACGGGATGAGGGTCATTCACCTGGATCATCACCATCAAGCTTGGACGGTCGGCGCGCAAAACCGCGTTGGTATAGGCGGGGATGCGGTTCAGCGCGCTGTTGGGGTGCAGGATCGGCGTCGGATCAGCGCCGATGATACGGCTATCCGTCTTGAACACTATGGGATATGCCAGCAGATTGCTAGCCCAGAAGTACTGGATATGCTCGCGCTCCATGTAGTCAATGATCAGGGCGTCGTTCGCGGGATCAATTGTGCAGTAGTTCGATTGAAACGTGCGTCCAGGGTCGGTAAGGATATAGGTAGACGTCTGCACGCAGAAATAGAGCAGCAGCGCGCCCAGCAGAATGGTCCGTCCTATCGCGACATTGCTGAAGCGAGACATGGAAGTCGCGGGCTGCGCGCTCACATTATCTGACGCCACATCCCGCGGCTGGCTTTCTGTGTGCGCATTCTCGTCAATATACTGTCGGATAATGATGTAGGTGGTGGCAAAGAAAAGCGGCAGCGCGAGCATAAGCGGCGTCGCGTAACGACCGGTCGCGTCATAGCCACAGCTTATGAGTGCGAACACTGACACCCCACTGGTACAGAAGACCGCGGAGACGCAAAGCGCGAAGAGTGCCGGCAAACCAACCAGCGCGCGCGCGCGCACCAGCGCCGGGCTGGGCCGGAAAAACGACGTCACCAGCAGTGCCAGAGGCAAAGCGATATAGACCATGCCGATCAAGAGCGGCAGCACATGGATGAGCGTCAGCAGCGTATTTTCAGTCGGTATCGCCCCACTCACAATGTGAGGAGCGACGCAGGTGCTATAAGCGACGGACACGTTCAGCGAGACGGCGATCCTGTGCAGCGACCACGACCCGCCCAGGGTGCGCAAGAAAGTCACGTTGGCCCAGTGGTTACTTGCCCCCCAGATGAGCGCCGGGAGCAGCCCTATAATGCAGGCGGGTATGGCGACGACCGCCAGCAGCAGCCGTTTAACAGCGGTCAACAGCGCGGGCGCGAAGGCATCTTTGCGCCGCCTGACGACCTCTATCACGCAATAGCCAACGATCCAGAGGGCCGCCGCGAGGATAGCGGAACTGATGAGCGGGTAAATCCACAAGCCCAGTCCCACAACAAGGCCAATCGCTGCCCAGATCAGCAGTTCTTCTTTGTTTGACGCGCCCGCCTGCCAGCGTCTCGTCAGATGCAGCGCCAGGATAAGCAGGAGCAGCATGAGGATGAAGGTCTCGATGTAGCCGCCATACGTCCGCATCTCGATCACCATATCATAGAGCGGCAGCAGCACAGCGAACCAGGCAGCAACGATTTGAAAGCGGCGCTGCTGGGGAGCGGGCAGATGAGCGCTATCGGCGAGCATTCCCGCCAGTATCCATGTCAGCCAGACAACGACGAGAGAGAGTAAGATTGGTTCCGCGCGCAATGCCCAGACAGTCGGTCCAACGATAGCGAAGATCAGCGCGACGAGATACGCCTCGAGGCTGCCCATATAGGGCTGACCATAATAATAGACAGGCCACGCGCCGCGCAGGATATGTTCGGCCTGAATGCCCACCAGCGCTTCGTCGCCATCAATCACGCCGTTCGTATGTACCAGCAGCAGTACGCGGGCGATAAGCGTCACCAGCAGGCAGAGCATGAGCGGCGAAGTAAACGGCGCGTACCAGCGTCTCCGCCCGGTATGATCGACCGGACGACGGGGCCGCTCTCCCGTATCCGCGTTCGCGTCTCGCTCTGTGATGCTCATGGACACTAAAAACCTTTCATAAGTACGTCAAGAATCAGGACGTAATACCGATCTTGCAGGTAACTTTCCGGGTGGATACAGGAATTTTTTCTTTTCTTCCGAGTGAATGTTGGCAGATGACTACGGTATTCATCGTCAGATTTGAGGATAGCGGGATAGTATGTCGGTATAACTTTCGCGCCGCTGCATCACCTGCACGCTCTGTTCATCCAGCAAAATAACCGCCGGGCGCGGCACAAGGTTGTAGTTACTTGCCATCGGCAGGCAATACGCGCCTGATCCCGGCAGCGCCAGCAGATCGCCCTCGTCCAGGCGCGGCAAATCGACGCTCTCAATTAGCATGTCACCCGATTCACAATAGCGTCCAGCAACGCAAACTTTTTCCTCAGCAGGCAGCGCGGCTTTCTCGACGGCGAATGCCGTATAAAGCGCGCCATAGAGGGCAGGTCGAATGTTGTCCGCCATGCCGCCATCGACGAAAAGATAGGTGACGCCGCCGGGCGTCGGCTTGCGCGCACCGATGCGATACACGGCGACGCCTGCGCGAGCAATGAGCGAGCGTCCCGGCTCGATAATCAGGCGCGGAGCGGGCAAATCATGACTCCTTGCCACCATGCCGCGCTCCATGCTGGCCTGCAATGCCCGCGCCAATGCTATGACAGCAGGGGCCGACGGATGATCGGGCGTAGCGATAGCCCAGCCGCCGCCGGGGCTGATCTCTTCCGGCCACCACCGCGTTTCGGCGTGAATTTCAGCAGCCAGCGCCAGCAACCGTTCGAGCGTCTGCTGGTAAGGAACAACATCACGCAGCATCGTACCGCTGTGGGCGTGCAGCCCGCGCAGGGAGAGCAAGCCGGTCGCGAGGATGTGCAGCAACGCGGCCCTGGCCTCGCCGTTGCCGAGCGGGAAACCGAATTTCGAGGCGTCATGCCCGGTTTGCAGATAGCGATGCGTGTCCGTCTCCACGCCAGGGGCGACGCGCAGCAAGACGCCGGGACGCTGACCTGTTTCCCGCGCGAGCCGTTCCAGGCGACGCAATTCGCTCCAGTTATCCAGCACAACGCGCCCAACACCAGACTCCAGCGCCAGCCGCAGCTCGTCCTCCGACTTGTTATTGCCGTGAAACGAGATATGCTCCATCGGCAGGCCCGCGCGCTGCGCCACCAGCAGTTCACCGCCTGAGACCACATCCAGTCCTACTCCCTGCTCGGCCATCAAACGCGCAATGAGCGGCGAGAGATAGGCTTTGGAAGCATAGACTATCTCCACCGGAGAGGCGGTATAGTGCTGCTTAAACGCCTCGCGGTAGCTCCGGCAAGCGTTGACGATAGTTGCACGGTCGAAGACGTATAACGGCGTGCCATATTCTTGCGCTAACGCAGGAACAGCGTGACCGGCTATATGAAATATACCACCATCTGAAATGGTGGCTGTATCGGGGAGAAGCTGAACAAGCGAATCGGGTATGTTGATCATTCGTTATCTTCCTTCGGCTTGCTCCCCCATACACTCTGAAAGAATGCCACGGCGCAGAAGCCTCCATCTTGCATTTCTTCCATCGTCCGAGCGTAAAGGATCTCGATATTTTCTTGCGTCGTGACGCCGCTGCGCACGAGAAACGGCTGTACCAGGTTCAGAAACGTACTGAAATTGTTATACATTTCATTGTGCGCTAGCATCCCTGCTGAGTAGTTCATGACATGAGCCTGCTGGCGGATATGCTGGAAACCGGCTTCCTGGAGTAAGCGCGCCTGCACCGCGGTAATGCCGTAGTAATCGCCTTCTGGAGCAAAACATTGCCCTGCCCGGCGAGCAGCCTTTATCAGCAGATGGTTATACTGCGCCAGCGCGGGGCTGGTCGTGATGCCCAACTCTTCAAATTCGGCGTTGCAGATCGTCCCGCCCGGACGCAAAAGACGGAAACACTCGCGCAACAGTACAGGCCATGTCGCAGTCGCGAGAAAGCCGGTAATGAAACGGGCGTGAATGACATCGAACGAGGCATCAGGAAACGAGAACGGCTGGCGCGCATCCATCACCAGAAACTGGACATTGGAGATTCCATGATCGAGCGCGCAGTACTGAGCATATGCGATCATGCGCTCGCTGATATCAACTCCAATAACCTGGCTTTCTGGAAGACTTTGAGCAATCTCCAGAACCCATTCGCCAGGGCCGCACCCGATATCAAGAATGGCATGCTTTTGCTCAAGCTGAAGGTCCGCGGGCAAAAGACC
Organism: Ktedonobacteraceae bacterium; assembly: GCA_035533955.1. Taxonomy (GTDB): domain Bacteria; phylum Chloroflexota; class Ktedonobacteria; order Ktedonobacterales; family Ktedonobacteraceae; genus CADDZH01. The sequence goes on from DATLSW010000371.1 coordinate 7,411, forward strand.
AAGATGCTCGCTGAGCAGCCGCGCCTGCCTCACCAGTCGCGCCATTTCCGCGACGTTTTCAGCATCAACTTGATAGCTCGACGTCGGTTCAGGAACATCGGACGATGTTGCCATACGAGAACTCCTTTTCTCTATCACAGATAAACTTGTTTCCCACTATCGCTTTCACCAACTGATATCAAACCCTGGTGTACCCGTGTAGCGGCGCAATTGATTGCGCCCGTAGAGGCCGATTCTGGCGCAATCAATTGCTACATATTGCTATGACACCATTGTAGTTGCTGATCTCTTCCCTGTCCAGTAGGGGCGTGGGCTTGCCCCGCCCAGTGGGCTTGCCCCGCCCGCGTCGTTGGGCGCCGGGTCTGCGGGCGGGGCAAGCCCACACCCCTACTGGTTCCCTCGGAAGGACGGAGAACCCCGATTTACCGCGTCCATTTTTCATGATAGTGAGAGTGTGCTACAATAGACGCACAGATTTTATGATGGAGAGGATGCAAAAAGCAATCATGGTACAAACTAATCAGCATGTAGAGGAGCAGGGAA
>DATLSW010000372.1:0-6234 GCA_035533955.1 Ktedonobacteraceae bacterium
ATGAACACTATACTTGTTACTGTGATGGGGCCAGGACGCGCCGTTGATCTCGAACTGCCGGGCGAGACGCTGATCAGCGAATTGCTACCGACGCTGCTGGAGATTTGCGGCCCGCAGTCTTTGCGCGCCTCCATACCAGACGCCTTTTTATGGAATGTATGGGGGCTGCGGCCAGTGGGAAGCCAGCAGATCCTCCAGCCTGATCGGTCGCTGACTCAAGCGGGCATTCTTGATGGCGCGCTGCTCGAATTGCAGGACTTAGAGGCGCTGCGTAACGCAAGGCCGCGCTCAGTGTTCGAGCCGAGAACCATCCAGGCCCAGCCAGGGAAGATTGGTGTTACCTGGGGCAACGGGCCACTTGTGTAGGGGAGAGAAACGGCAATGGCTGGTACGAGGTTTTACAGGCCGCCCAGAAACTATGCCTATAGCTTCGGCGCGCTCGCGCGCGACGAGGTAGTGATCGTCGCGCCTCCCGTTGTGCAGCCGAAACAGAGCGGCGCGATGGTCTGGCTGCAATTGCTGGTTCCCCTGGTGGGCAGTTTTGCCTCGTTCACCTTCGTTCTCGTCTACCATACGAACCCGCTGATCATCGTCGCCGCTGTGGGGGCCGCGCTCGCCTCCGTGCTGATCGGTATCGTCATGCGCGTCCAGCAGACGCGCTCCACCAAAAAACGCCAGCAGACCGACGGCAAAGCCTACGGCGACTATCTGGGCAAGATTCGCGCCGAGATGGAGCAGGCCGCGCACATGCAGCAGGTCGTGGCCGATTACCTCTACCCGCCTGTCGCCCGACTGCCCGCCATAGTGGCGCAGTATAACCGCGAGCAACCGCAATTGTGGGAGCGCCGTTTCGAGGATCGCGACTTCTTGCAAGTGCGCGCCGGGACGGGAACGATGAATCTCTCGCGCTCTGTGCGCGTTGACCTGGGGCCGAACCCATTTATCCAGTACGTCCCTGAATTGCAAGCCGAGGCCGAGAAGCTGGTAAGCGAGTATACCCAACTGACGCACTCGCCCATCCCTATCGAATTGGCGACGGTCGGCACGCTGGCCGTCACCGGCGAGAGCCGCGTCACGCGCGCGCTGCTGCGGGCCATGCTTTGCCAGATCGCCACCTTCCACTCGCCCGAAGACGTGCGTATCGCCGCTTACTTTCCATCCGATGCCGCCCACGAGTGGAGCTGGCTCAAGTGGCTTCCGCATACGCGCCGCCTGTTTCAGGCGAGGCCGGAGAAGCAGCACGCCCCTGAACCGCTTTGCCTGCTGGCGGACTCAGTTCCCGATTTTCAGGACATCTTCGGCAAGCAGATCGCGCCTGAGTTGGCGCGCCGCCACCAGTTGAGCGAAGACAAAGCCGACGCTGCCGGGACGCTGATGAAGCCGCACCTGATCATCGTGCTGGATGGCTTTTCCACCAGCAGCAGCATCGGCCAGTTACCCGATATTCAGAAATTCTTCCAGCCGCCGGAGGCCGGTGGACTCGATCCGGCGCGTCATGGCGTCACGGTGATCTGCCTCGTCAACAGCATGCGCCAGGAGCCATCGACGATCAAAGCGCGTATCACCGTCAGCGAGAGCGGCCAGTTGGAGTTTCAGACGATCCAGGTGGGTGGCAGCCACCTGGAGGGCATTCAGGCCGATAGCCCCGACGCGCAAACTGCTGAGCGCGTGGCGCGGGCGATGGCCCCGCTCAGCCTTGCCGAGAAGGACGCGCAGCAAGACCTCTCGCAAGATGTTCACCTGCTGCCCCTGCTCAACGTCGTGTCCGCCGACGCGATACAGACGCGGGAAACCTGGAAGCCGCGCGCGGAACGCGACCTGCTGCGCGTTCCCATCGGCAGGCAGGGCAACGGCGCGCCGCTTTTGCTCGACCTGAAAGAGGCGGCGGATAAGGGGATGGGGCCGCATGGGCTGGTCGTCGGCGCCACCGGCTCCGGCAAAAGCGAACTGCTGCGCACCCTTGTGATCAGCCTCGCCGTGACGCACGATCCCAACGCCGTCAATTTTGTGCTGGTAGACTTCAAAGGCGGCGCGTCCTTCGCCGACTTCGCCACTATGCCGCACGTCGCTGGCATCGTCACGAACCTGAAAAGCGACCTCTCGCTGGTCGATCGCGTCTACAAATCGCTGCAAGGCGAGCAGGAGCGGCGACAGCGTATGCTGCGTGAAGCCGGAAACCTCGCCAAAATCAAAGAATACCAGGCGAAGTGGCGCGCTCACCCCGGCGCGTTGGAGCCGATGCCGCATCTCATGATCATCGTCGATGAGTTCGCCGAACTGATCAGCAGTCGCGCCGATTTCCTTGACCTGTTTGTCGGCATCGGGCGCGTCGGTCGCAGCCTGGGGATGCATCTTTTGCTGGCGACGCAGCGCCTGGAGGAAGGGCGGCTCAAAGGTCTGGAAACCTACCTGAGCTATCGCCTCTGCCTGCGCACGTTTAGCGCGGCGGAGAGCAATATGGCGCTGGGAACGCCGGACGCTTTCTACCTGCCGTCGGCGCCCGGCGTGGGCTACTGCAAGTTTGAGACCAGCATCACGCTCTTCAAAACCGCGCTCATCTCGACACCTTTTCTACCCGCGCAAGAGCAGAGGATGCCCCTGACGCTGATCCGCGAGTTCACGCCGACGGGACGGCTCGTCCCCAACGCCGCGGCGCTGGCACGCGCGGGCATCGGCCTGAACACGACGACTGGCCCGCTCAGCGCGGAGCAAGTGCAAACCGAAATGGCAGCGGTGATTCACGGCCTTGACGACGCCTACCGAGCGTCACCGCAGCGCACCCCTGTTCACCAGGTCTCGCTGCCGCCCCTGAGCAAAGACCTGACGCTCGATACCGTCCTGAAACGTTATTGTCAGAGCAGCCTGCACGGTGGCAACTGGCCTCCCGCGCCGCCCTTTGGCGCGCTGCGCGTTCCCATCGGCCTGCTCGATAAGCCGTTGGAGCAGACGCAAGAGCCGCTCTTCCTTGACTTTTCTGGTACGGGCGGCCATCTCGCCCTCGTCGGCGCGCCGCAATCGGGCAAGAGTACGCTGCTGCGCGCCATTGTGGCCGCGTTTATCGCGACGCACACGCCGCGCGATGCCCAATTCTACTGCATCGACCTGGGCGGCGGCCTGCTGCGCGCCTTCGAGGACGCCCCGCATGTTGGCTCCGTCTGCGTCAATAGCAAGATGGAGGGTGACAAAATTCGCCGCCTCGTGCGCCAGGTGCGCAAAGTCATCGAGGATCGCAGCTTTCTCTTCCAGCAGCAGCGCATCGACGGCATGGCGACATTCCGAGCGCGCCGTCAGGCTGGCGCGCTCTCCAGCTTTCCGTTCGGCGACGTCTTCCTGATCATCGACAACATGGCGCAGCTCAATCAAGACATTGAGCAGTTACGCGACGAAATCATCGAACTGGCGGCGACGGGCCTCAACTATGGCGTGCATGTGATCATTGCCGCCAATCGTTGGGCCGAGATACCGCCCAAGATTCGTGATAATGTCGGTACGCGCCTGGAACTCTATCTCCACGATCCCGTCGAGTCGGAGTTCGGCAAAGCGGCGGCGGCTACGTTGCCCGCCGCCGTGCCGGGGCGCGGCCTCAACAAAGATAAGCTGCATTTTCAGGCGGCGCTGCCCCTCATCGTTCAGAGCAGCAGCGACGGCATGTTGTCGCTCCAGGAGGCCATTGAGGCGTTTGTGCAGCGCGCGCGCCATGCCTGGAACGGCACGGTCGCGCTGCCGGTACGCATGTTGCCGGGCATGGTCAGGTGGCAGGATATGATCGCAGCGGTCAGGACGCCGGTGCGCGGCATACCCATCGGCGTTGATGAATTTCTCCTGGAACCGGCGCTTATCGATCTGGCATCCATTGGTCCGCATTTTCTGGTCTTCGGTGACGCGGAATGTGGCAAAACCAGCCTCATCCGGGCCTGGGCGCGCGGCATCGAACGCTATTACGCGCCGGAGGAGGCGGAATTTGCGGTGATCGACCTGCGCCGCAAGCTGGTCGATCTCAGAACAAGCAAACAATGCGCTTTCTATGCCTACAATCAGGACACGCTCAAGCAATGCATCGATGGCCTGCGCGCTACCCTCGACCGGCGAGTGAAGGAGAGCGCGCAGGTTCCGCTCGAACGCCTGGACGATGAGAAGAAGTGGGATGGCCCGCGCTTCTTCATCTTTGTCGATGATTACGATACCTTTCCCACGTCGGCGAATCCGCTGACGCCCCTCAATAATTATCTCACTCAGGCCCGCGATACCGGCTTTCACCTGGTAGTGGCGCGTTCCGTCGGCGGCGCGGCCTCGTCCTTTGATCCGATCCTCAAGTCGCTCAAAGATATGGGAACGCCGGGGCTGGTGATGAGCGGCAATCCTACGGAAGGCGCGATTTTGGGCAACCAGCGCGCCGCGCCGTTCCCGCCGGGGCGCGGCTATCTTATCCGGCGCAAATATCCGGTGACGCAAATACAGGCCGCCTATATCAGTCAATAAAGGAGAATCATACGTATGGGAGCTACTGATGGCATCAATGTCACGCCCGATCAGCTCAAGACGGTCTCGCCGCAGTTTCGCACTGCCGCGCAAGATACGCTCGACCTGGTCAATCGGCTTGACGGGGTTACGCGCACCATGATCAGCGATATGTACAGCGCCCAACTGGTTCACGCGCCCGACGCGCTGGATACCCTGTGGCGACGCTGGTATAACTCGCTCACCACGCTTTCCAGCGCTATGCAAACGGTGGCTGATAACCTCGATGCCGCCTCCGGCGGCTATCAAGTCACAGATCAGAACGCCATGCACTAAAACAATGAGGAATAATTTATGAGCATAGATGAAAGGCGACTTCAGGAAACCATCGATAGCCTGCGCGGCAATTCGGGCCGCTTCTACAGCGCGGCGCAGGACATCCTGTCGCGCGCCCAATACCTCTTTGGCATCTCCATCGATATTACTTACAGTGCGAGCAACTGGATGAGCGCGGGCAGCCAGGCATTCCAGGATGCCTGGAATCAGTATGACTTCCATTCGCATCGCGCCATCGCCGCGCTCAATCATACCGGCGATTCCTTGAACAACCTGGCAAATCGCCTGGAAGAAGTTCTCCAGGAAAAACAGGCGCTTGAGCAGCGAGCGAACGCGCTGTTGCTCGCGACCGCCGGGTTGTCGCTGCTCGATGTGTTGCAATTGGGGCTTGATCCCGCTACCGACGCGGCCACTGCCGGGACGCTGGCTGCCTCCGCCTTCCTGGCCGCGCAATCCTTCGATCTCGATGGCCTGGTCTCTCAGGCCGATAGCGCGTCGGGCAATGATATCACCGGCGCTGAAACCAGCAACGTTGGTTCTCTCACCATGATTGATCAGGGCGCGATTGAATTTACAGGCAGCGGCGCTCACGAGGTCTGGAGCTATACGCCCGGCAATACTGGCGATAGCGGGCAGACTGACACCACTGAGTCCAGTGTAGGTAATACCTCGCTCTACGTCGGCGCCGGCGGCTCGGTCTGGAGCTACCAGTCTCCCGACCATGAGATTGCCAGCGCTGACGGCGTACCGATTACTGAGACTCACAAGGTGGGCATAGACAACGGGAGCATCGGCGTGGGCGTCCACCAGGGGGCTGACGGCACAACTGATATTGGCTTGATGGGCAGTTTTTCGGTGTTCCAGGCCAGCGAAGACGCGACTTTCGGCTCCAATGATCTTGGCCTGACCGGCGGTGTCCAGGCGGAAGCTGACGCGGTCGATGGCACGCTCGGCGTAAAAGATGACTCGCTGGACGCCGATGTGGGGGCGACGCTGGTTTCGGCGACGGGCAGCGTTGGCGCGAACATTGGCGGCGTCAACGCCAGCGTGAACGCGACCATCGGCATCAAAGCCGAACTCGGCTTCTCTATCGGGGCGCATACCGAGATTAAACTGCCGTTCATTTCGTTCGGCTTCTCAATCGGCTAAACGGGCAAGGGAGGAAAGAACTATGTCTATCATCGAACTTGAACACGCCGAACTGCTGGCTGCGCTGGACGTGATGGGCGCGCAGGCCGTCGTCAGCATTCCCCGCGCGCGCCTGTTTCCGAGCGATAGCGAGCGGCGCGCTGAGACGGTGAAGCGCGGCGGCGACTCACTTAAACAGCGCGGATTGATGCAGCGCGGGCGCAATGGTCACGCTACGCTCGACGGGCCTCTGGCCGGTCTCGTTGCTACTGTCGCCTATCCCACCATCGCCATCATGCTGCTGCACAACGA
>DATLSW010000373.1:0-10017 GCA_035533955.1 Ktedonobacteraceae bacterium
CCTTTGTGGTCTTCCATCGATCAGGGCGGGGCAAGCCCACGCCCCTACGGGTTACGATCACCTTCCCGTAAAAAGACGCAGGCGCATTCATAAGATATGCTGGTGATGCCCCTCTGCGCCACACATACAGTAGCATAGAGGGGCAGGATTGTCAAATGACGCGCTGTCACACCCAGCGACGCCTGCCCCAGATGATCACATGCATTTGTGGCAGCGCGCGCACGTAGTAGTGATCCCAGAAGGGATCGCGCAGTCGTTCTGCCAGTTGCTCAAGAGCGGAGGCATAATCTGGCATGGCGGCGTCGCCTTCGGGCTGCAAGATGAGCAGCAATTTGCGCTCGGCAAAGGCGGGGAAACGCAGCAACAACTCGCGCAATAACTGCTCGTCGGCATCGTCGCGCACGACAAATTTCCACTGCTGCTGATCGGGACGCAGCATTTCGATGAAACGCGCGATGATGGGATAGCGCAGGTAGTTTTCACCTGCGCTGCTGAGTTTGGGCGAAAGACTCCACAGATCGATCAGCGACGCAGCCTCAGCGGGATAGATGGTGGTATTGGTCTCGACCGTGAGATGGTGGCCGCTCTCTTTGAGCAAGGTTGCCAATTGCGGCAACTCTTTTTGCAGCGTCGGCTCGCCGCCAGTCAGCACAACATGACGCGCGCCCAACGCCCGTACACGTTCGGCAACTTCCTGGGCGGGCAGCGTCTCCCACGTCCCGCCCTCGCGCACGCTCCACGAATATTTGGTATCACACCACGAACAGCGCAAATTGCACGCAAAAAAGCGCACGAAAGTGGTAGGAACGCCCATCAACATGCCCTCGCCCTGCACCGAGCGATAAATCTCCATGACGTGCATCTACGCGCGCTCCATTCCGGTAATCTCGGTGTAACTGCTCTCAGTTTCCCACAAACGGATACGATAGAGCAGGTCTTCATCAAGGCCAGCCGCCACCAGCGCATCCCAGATCCAATGCGCCAGGTTTTCGGCGGTTGTTTGCATCTCTGTCACAGCATTGAGATCGCGATGATCCAGGCGTTCAATCACGGCGTTCTGCACAATTTCTGACAGATTGCCAAAGTCCATGACCATGCCATGTTCGGACTGACCGGGCAGGTCACGAATCGACCCTCTGAGCGAGACTTCCAGGCGATAGGAATGTCCATGCAGGTTAGCGCATTTGCCATGATGCCCTGGCAAGTGATGCGCCGCTTCAAAGCGAAATGTTTTGGTAATAATTGCGAACTTCATACTCTTTCTCTCGAGGTTAACCACAGACTTCTCAACGTGGTTAACGCATTTGAACGCGAAGATATTTCAACCCTTACATCTTACCACTCCAACTCATAGACGCATGGCGGCGCAATAAATTGCGCCAGTCAGCGACCCCCAGAACGATTCTGACGCAATGAATTGCGCAGCTACTTGACATACACAGTACGCTAACTGGAGTAACAAGAGAGGATAGTATAGCACATGTTCGGTATTCCTGACGATTTTCGCGCTAGAATGGTTGCGCTGTGCGGGGAAGATGGCCGCTCCTGGCTCAACCGGCTGCCCGCAATCCTGGCGCGCTGCTCTGAATCATGGGAAATTACCATTGACGAGCCATTCCTGCCATTGACATACAATTATGTTGCCCCTGCTGTGCGTCACGACGGCGCTCCCGTTATCGTCAAAGCGTGTCCGCCGGCGGTAGAGTTCGCGCAACAGTCCGTGGCGCTACGGCTCTTCGGTGGTCACGGCATAACGCGCTTGCTGGAATGCGATGACGAAAACGACGTTATGCTGTTAGAGCGCTTGCTGCCGGGAACAACGCTGAGAGGCATGAAAGACGACGAGTTGGCAACATCCATCGCAGCTTCCGTCATGAAACAGTTGTGGCGTCCCGTACCTGCTATCCATCCGTTTCCGACGACCAGCGATTGGGGCAAAGGCTTCAAGCACCTGCGGCAATATTTTCACGGCGGCTGCGGGCCGTTCCCATGCAAATTGCTGGAGGAAGCGGAAACGCTCTTCTCCGAACTCAGCGCGTCGATGGCCGTACAGGTACTACTGCATGGCGACCTGCACCATGACAACATCCTGGCGGCGCAGCGCGCACCCTGGCTGGCTATCGACCCGAAGGGGCTGGTCGGCGAACCGGCCTATGAGACGGGATCATGGCTGCGTAACTGGCTTCCAGACTTGCTCCAGCAACCGCAGCCAGAGCGCATCCTCGCGCGGCGCATCGATCAGTTCGCTGAAGCACTCGGCTTTGATCGTACTCGCATACGCGGTTGGGGACTGGCCCAGGCGGTATTGTCAGCATGGTGGACCGTCGAAGATTTTGGAGAAGATTGGCAAAGGGAAGGCGGGCAAGATGTTTTGACCTGCGCCGAACTGCTAGCAACAATCAAGGTGTAGAGCTGCTATCCTCTTTGCCAGCTTCTTTCTGCCAGCGCGGCAAAAGGACAAAAAGTCCCAGTCCCTGGCCGAGCAGCGTCACCAGAACAACGCCGTAAACGATACCAGCCAGCAGATCGCGCTGCGCCAGCGCGGCGGGCAAGCTGAGGACAAGCGCGATTGAAAGCGCGCCGCGCAGGCCAGAAAACACAAGCAGCGGACGCCATGTATTCGGGAAAGGACGCGCCTTCCGCATTGCTCTGCGCGCAATTGCATCTTGCAAGGGCAAAAACAAGTAGATCATCAATACGCGGCCAGCGACGACGCCTACCAGCGCCCAGATCACACCGGGGATGGCTTGCGTATAGCGCGAAGCGCCGATCTGCACACCAAGTAACAGAAAGAGCAGCGAATTAGCGAGGTAGCCAATAAACTCCCAGATATCCTGCGTTGCCTCCTGCGTGCGCTGCGACATACCCTTACTGCGCCCATAACTGCCCATCACCAACCCCGCCGCTACAACAGCCAGCAAACCGGAGGTGTGAAGCGTAATACCAAGAAGATAGACGCCGTAGGCAACGCAGAAAGTGATCGTCATTTCGATCAGAAAATCATCGACGAACCGCAGCAAATGGGCTACTAACCAGCCGACAACCAGGCCGATCGCCAGGCCGCCAAGCATCAACCAGAGCGCATCGGCGGCAATCGCCCAGAAGCCAGTGTTTCCCGGCACGGCCAGGCCGAGCGGGGGCAGCAAAAAAGCCAGAACAATCGTGAAAACAGCGGCTCCAACGCCATCATTGAAGAGACTTTCTCCCTCGACGATCACGCGCAAACGCTCGGACAGGCCCATTTTGCGCAGTAGCGACAGCACAGCAATGGGATCGGTCGGCGCGACCATCGATCCCAGCAAGAGCGCGAGCAACCATGAGAGGCCAATGCCCCAGTGGACCAGCGCCGCGACGATGAATACAGACAGCAGAAGGCCGGGAACAGCCAGCAATAGCACCGGCAACCAGTCCGCCAGTAGCAGTTTCACCTCGATATTCCACGCACCCTCGAACAGCAGCGCCGGCAGGAAGAGAAACAACACCGCGTTCGGGTTGAAATACACCTGCGGCAGAATCGGGAACAGCCCGATGAGCAGGCCAACAACAACCAGCACCAGGGTATAGGGCAGGCGCAAAGGACGAGAAATCAAAGCCACGAACAGGGTGATAATGAGCAAAACGACAATCATTTGTACTTGCTGCTCAATCGATTCCGCTCCGCTGATAGTGACGCTCACTATTGACGCAAACACTACTTTGCTCTCACTCTCTTTATTGCAAAATATGGTCGGGACAATCTCTCGCGGTTGCCCTGGCTTCTCAACGATGATCATACAATAAACGGTGAGATCAGTAAATGGTAGGGGCAATCCCTCGCGGTTGTCCTGGTTCCTCAATCATAGAAAAAGGAAGCAGTATGCAAACGCCACAATCAATATGGAGTCCAGACGTCAAAAATGTTCTTGATCAGGCTAGCGCAGCAGGCAGCAAGAACGTGCAGGCCGACAATCAAACCATCACCATTCCAACGCCTTTTCCGTCGCCGGAGGATTGGCGCGATACGATTATCTATTTCTTACTGGTGGATCGCTTCAATAATCCCATTGCGCCGCCCAAACACGCGCCCTGGAATAGCGAATACAGTGATTTTCAGGGCGGCACGCTCAATGGCGTGCGACAGCAGCTTGACTATCTGAAAAGTCTCGGCGTGGGCGCGCTGTGGATTTCGCCTGTGTTGAAGAACTGCCAGTACAGCGCCAGTTATCATGGCTACGGCATCCAGGATTTCCTGGCGATTGAGCCGCGCTTCGCCTCCGACATCGCCCAGGCTCAGGCAAATCCGCAGCTCGTCGAGGAGCAATTACGCCAACTTGTCGATGAAGCGCACGCGCGCGGCATCTACGTTATTTTCGATATCGTTTTGCATCACACGGGCGATGTCTTCGCGTACCAGAACTACGGAGCAATGGCTCCCTGGAGCAGCCAGCCCTATCCCATTCAGTGGCGCGATGAGCATGGCAATCCACAAACGGATTGGGCTGATCCGCCGAGCAACCCCACACCCAACGCGGTCGTGTGGCCGCGCGAGTTGCAACAGAACCGCTACTTCCGTCGCCAGGGCAACGCCTTTGGCGCAGGCGGGCAAACCATCGATCCCGGCGGCGATTTCTACTCGCTCAAGGGATTGGTGACAGATTACCAGGACATGACCGGCGAACCCTTGCATACGATCCTCATACGCGCCTACCAGTATGTGATCGCCAAATTTGACATTGACGCCCTCCGTATCGACACGCTGAAGTATATCAGCCCCAGCTTTGCGCGCCTCTTCGCCAACGGCATCCGCGAATTCGCGCTGAGCATCGGCAAGAAGAATTTTTTCCTCTTCGGTGAGGTCTACGATTCGGAAGAGGAGATCGCGCAATTCATTGGCCGCAACACGCAAACGACCGAGGCAGGCGCTATCATCGGCGTGGACGCGGCCCTCGACTTCCCGTTGTTTTATGTGCTGCCGGGCGTGTGCAAAGGCGAACTGCCGCCCAACAATATTGTCTCCATGTATGAGCGGCGCGAAGTCGTCGAACGCGACATCCTCAGCACGCATGGTGACGCGACGGGATTTTTCGTGACGTTTCTGGACAATCACGACCAGACTGCGCGCTATTACTATTGCAATCCGGCTCAGCCGGACGCGCTCGCCGACCAGTTGTCGCTCGGCGTGGCCTGCCTGTACGCCCTGCCGGGCATCCCCTGCCTGTATTATGGCACAGAACAGGGCTTATGCGGTTCCGGCGACGCGCCGGAAGCGGTACGCGAGGCTTTGTGGGGCAAACCCGACGCCTTCAATCATCAGGATCGCTTCTACACCGCCGTCGCGCAGATTGCCGCGCTCAGAAACAGCCAGCCCACGCTGCGCTATGGCCGCCACTACTTCCGCCCGCTTTCAGGTGACGGCACGCAATTCGGCATCTCGACGACGGCTCCCGGCGTCCTGGCCTTCTCGCGCATCCTCGACGATCAGGAAATTGTGATCGTAGCGAATACCAGCACGCAGGAAAGCTGGTCAGGCGAGGTCATCATCGATATATCTCTCAATGCCGCGGGACAAAGCTACACAATCTTATTCAGCAACAAAGCGCAGCCTGCCGCGCCCGGTGCGGTCGTCGCGAAAGCCGCCGGGAGCGTGGCGATCACGAATAGCGACGGCTCGGCAACGAACGGGCCGCTTCTGGTTGTGCCAGTCAATTTGCAACCAATGGAGGTGCAGCTTTTATTGCAACATCCCTGAAGTGGATCAGATATCCACTAGCGCAGCGGGCTGATCATGAGGGATTATGTGGTATAGACAAAACTCTCTACCATACCGAGGAAATATGCAGAATCTTGCTTCACTCTGGTCGTAAATGCCGCGTTAATGCTGTTCCCCTGGCGCATTGCTACGCTCAGATGAAACTCGAAGTCATGGTGTCCAAAAGTGCCGAGAGCGAAATAATCCACGTTCAAGCATTCTGGTCCCCATATCCTATACATACGTACTTGCTGGGAATCGACTGTTACTGTCGTAAGTTGCGTTACACCCGTACCCTGCGATGGATCAGTATATGCTCCATTCGCATTCAAAGGGAAAGCAACTTCAAGATACTCTGGAGAACCGGCAGCATAACCTGTAAAAGGGAGTGTGGTATTCGGTGGAAAAATCGCGATAGCGTGATCATTTGGCTCACCATTCTCGTAGTAGGGATTCCAATTTGGAGGGTAAGCAAATCGGAAAGGATATTGGGTATCCCTATAGGTTTTCCAGCCGTTTGTCAATGATGAAGTTGCCTGCAAGTTCGGGCAGATACTAGCTACAGGAGTAGCGCGCGCAGTCGCGGTCAAGTTAGCAGAGCCTGGCCCTTTGGGAGAGCCATCGATTTCCGGCTGGCTGGTTGGCGTTACACTCGTCACCCCCGACGGAACTGTAGCACAGCCAACTATCAAGGTGATTGGTATTGATAACAATAGCACCAAACCGAGTATTTTAAAGAAGTTGTAACAGGCACTTGCTTTTCTCATCTCTGGCCCTCCATAAAAACCCTCTATGAAAGTAGCGGTGTAGTATTATCATGTAGCAGTGTGATGGCCTGCACAAATGAGGTACAGGCCCTTAACAAGGACGTTTGTTTACAAGTTACGGGTGTCCTGTTGCAACAGGTAACACTTGTTGCGTATACACATTCTGATCGATGCCGACAAAGTAGTTTCGCCCATCTGATCCTACAACTAACCACATAGGCTGCATCGGTGAATTTCCTCCACCAGCCCATTTTGATACTGGAGATGTGGGGACTGAGAAATCAGGATTGATCGGGAAAAAGATCAGCTCTGGTTGGGTTCCAGCTTTGATTTGTATCCCGCGCTGACTTCGCAACAGTTGCATTGCTGTTATTGCCGAAATATAAGGGAAAGCCTGTTTGTTATGTGGGTCTCCAGAAGTGATTACCCCATACGAGGAGAAACGCAACCGATGATTGGCACGATCATAAACGTAATCGAAGATGCCGCACCTCATGCCTGAAGCGTTGCGTACTGTGACAACCCAATGGTCGTCGTCATAATAGGAAATGCCAGTATGGGCGTCAAAAGCATGAACTAGCATTGGCGTATCGAGTGAAGTATAGCCAAAGCGGCTCTGCATACTTACAAAATCAGCACTTTGTGCAATAGCTCTCGCAATGATCGCGGGTGATTCCGAAGTGATGGAGACCCAATTGGGTTGTGCAGATGGACAAGGAGCCTGCCCAGCATTGCCGCATGGCCCCTTCGGATGATTCAGTGAGCCATAACCAACAGGAACAGTCACTGTGACTGGAGGCCCATTTGAGGCGCTAGCAGAAACTCTGTTATGTCCTATAACAGAGTTTCTGCTAGCCCTGCTACTAATAAGGCTAACAACAATCCCCCAAAAGCAGTCGCCAGAACAGAATGAGGAGAGCGGTCTCCAATTTTTGATTGTGCTATATTCAATTGCGAGGATAGTTTCTGTCTTCCAGCATATCCTCTTGCCGGTTTCCGGCTGCTTTGTTTTTTTACCCGTGCCATGATGTGTTTGTGTTCTCCTTCCGTTATGATTCTTTACTGGTACAAGACGGAGAGAAGTGGTCCATACTGTGAGCATACTTCTCTCCCAGTCAACTATCAATTGTGTGGAGCGAGTTGACCATTCTGATCAATCGCAGAGTCGAAAGAAGTCGAAGCGTTGTTGATTCGATCCTGCTCAATGGTCACCTAATACGTATTCCAATGATGGGGAACACCATAGCTGTTGAAAGGTGGAACGTAATAATGGTTCGAAGTATCCGGTTCTGGATCAGATGGATTGCCATAACCCTGTCCCCATAACAGACTGAGCGATGTCCAATCAGTAAGGGACCATACTTCTTCCTGGGTTGTGTTGTAAAGTTTCTGATATCCGCTAGGTGGATTATTGTTATGACCAAGCCATGGATCCCATGTATCAATAGACCCTATATTATCGCCTCCTAAAGATGGATCGCTTGTGGCATAGACTCCATCTATCACGAAGGAATGTTCCCCTTCTTTAATCATCAGCGTAATCGGGTCATCATGAGAAACAGTGTTCGAGCCAAAATCCGTGCTAAAATCATAGGTAGCAGTTGTAGCACTTGTGCGGTAAATCCAGTTGTGAAACCAGTAGGGTTGAGATTGTGTGCTAGGCGGTGTCTCATACCATGCACCGTAAGCAACAGAATGTGGATCTGTGCCAAAATCGCCACTTATATCGGAGGTGACTTAGCCTCCACCAGAGCCCCAGGGGCTTGAGTAGGTATTTAATCTGTTGTGAATTGCATCCTGACTATTATCCCATTGCGGATTACCCCCATCGTAGTACAACCAGTCATAAACTTGAATAGCCTGAATGCTGGCTATACCACACCAGTTATTCGGATTCTCTTGCGGCCAATGATTTGTTGCCGTGTACATCCATGAATAGTTCGATCCATAGAAATGGTAGCATGGATAACAATGTGGCACTTGTTGAGTTTGTACTCCAGTATCATCTATGGATGCAGCTTGTGCTACAGATCCACTACCAGAGTTAAATAGCGGAAATAAAGCTAAGAGTAGCACAAATCCAACGAGTGCAGAAAAGAAACTGCGTTGTGCGAAAACCATAGAGTTGCTTCCCCTTTCAAAACGTATGTCCGCGAACAACAATAGTCAGCAGAGTAGACTCTACCCACGCGATAAACAGGTAGGAGCGCCAACGTCAGCAGAGTAGACTCTGCCCACGCTATATGTAACTTTCCTCCATAGTTGCAATAATTAATGCGCTCTACAGTCAATAATTTTTGACTTACAAATATACTATATCTTGGATTAGCGGGAAATATCAAGCTTTTACATAGATAAAACTCATTTTTCTCTTGATATCTACTCATAAATCGGATTAAGCTCTAAATAAATCCGTAGTAGAATTATTTAAAGCTTTGAATCACTTCCCTGGACCAATACGCTGACACGACGCTTGACCGATTTATGAGTAGATGCCAGTTTTCTCAGAGAGAGCGGCTATCCGCTCACATTCCCCATAAACGCGGCCACGTCGCTATTGAACTGTACAGCGTATTCGGCGAAAGCGGCATGGCCGCAGCGGTCGTAGTTGGCGCGCACAGCGTGAGGGATGTGCCGCGCGATATGGTCGGCGAACGTTGGCAAAACAATGCGATCCTGGTTGCCCTGCACGATCAGGCTGGGAACGGTGATCGTCTGCATCAACGCGCGATTATCGATCTCGCGCGTGAACATGCCAACTCGGGCGGCAGGCAGCGTCACGGCGTTAAAGCCGAGGTAGAAATAGAAGCTGTGGGCGTCCATTTCCTCGTAGGTCGCCATCTCCATGAACTTTTGCAGGGCGATGCTGCCCTCGGTATAGTCATTGGAAAAAAAGCCGGGAACGAGTTGCAAAAATTCCATGCCCAGCATGGCGTTGGCTTCATCGCGGCCCATCTCGCTGACCGCGCTAACGAAGATTAGCCCGCCGAGGTTATCTTGCCCATAATGGCGGATATAGTCGCACATAATGTAGCCGCCATAGGACCAGCCTGCCAACACGGGTTTGTGCAAGTTCAGCTCGTTGATGACGGCCTGGACATCATCGGCCCAGTTTTTGCTTTCGCGAAAGACCTGCGGATCGTTCGGTTTGTCCGATAGTCCATGCCCGCGCAAGTCCACGCGCACCATATGAAACTGCGCGGCCAATTGCTCATCTGTGAATTGGTAGTCCCAGGACAGGCGAGATTGACAATAGCCGTGAATCCAGAAAAGCGTTGGTTTCGTGGGGTCGCCGGTTTCTTCAACGAAGAGTTGTGCGCCATCGGCGCTTTGCACGTAGCGTCCGTGATACGCGGAGTTAGTCTTCATCGCAAACCTCCTATGGTTTTTGCTGATGGTAATGGAGACAATCAAACGAAACGCGGAATGATAGTACAATAGAGTAGTTGCTAGCCACAAAGCTTATGGCAACATACTAATTATACACTATACTCAGCAACAGATCAGAGAGGAAGACAATGA
>DATLSW010000374.1:0-26448 GCA_035533955.1 Ktedonobacteraceae bacterium
ACTTCACGCGAGACGGGCATTATAAAAGGAGTTTGGAAACCGGGTACGGTCACCTTCAATCTTTGCCAATTCCAATGGTGGAGTGTCAACGCTGCCATCACGATGTGATTGGTACGTTTACGCTCCTGGAGAAGTCTGAGCAGTTTTGGATAGATTTCCAACAAGATGCCCTCTTTAGCAGTGGTCTGGGGCAAAGTCTGCGAGCCATCAAAGAGCGATGGAGCGGTCAACTCGGAAGTCCCGTTGGACTGCGTACAATCAATGCGATCATTAATCAGGTGGAACCACTCGTGAAGCATATGCACGAACAGCATTTCCCAGAAGCACCAACGGTGGTTCAATGTGATGGCATTTGGGTCACTATTCAAAGCCAGAAGGAAGCCATTCAGCCTGACCAAAAGCAACGCAAACGCCATCAGCGCAGCGGAAAAAAGTCGTGATCCTGGTGGCACTCGGCTTCTGGCCAGACGGGAGACGAGAGATTCTCGATTGGGAGATAGCCAGCAGCCAAGATCATAGGCAATGGGAACTCCTCTTGAATCGTCTGTAGGTGCGTGAAGTGACCGCTGAGCGAGGATTAAAGATGATTGTCCGTGATGGGTGCGGGAGCTTAGGAGAAGCAGTAGCTCTCGTGTATGGAAACAGTATTCTGGATCAACGCGGTATTTTTCGGTGCTCTCTACCCTTAGAGAGGGATACATTATCTCCCAGGACTCACGGGATACCTTTACACGTCTCACCAGAAGGAGGCGACTATTCCCAATAGTCGCCTCCTGACTTAATAAGTACGAGTCATCGAACCTGGCTAGCGCCGCACGACTACGGTGTGAGCAGCGCGATCACCCAAACGCTGTTTGCGTGGGGATGTCCAGATAAGAATCGCGCCGACAATGTACGCGAAAGGCAATACATCGATGATACGAAGAAGATTGCGGATAATTGATGCCCCCCAGCCAATGTGGGACCCGTCTACCGTGACGATGCGAATGCCGAGCAACATTTTGCCTAGTGTGCCACCCATGGTAGCTTCCAGCACAATGTAGTAGAGAACTGGGATGAGAGCTACGATAAGTAGGGGAAAGCCTGTTAAGGATACGGAGACGCTTCCACCTGTCGTCCGCATACCACCAAATGCTAAGCTTACGACGTAATCGATCACACCGAGGATCACCGAATCGATGAGTATAGCGAGAAAACGCCGTCCTACACCTACATACTTCAATGCCGATGCCGCCTGGACCTGGTCTTGAAACTGACTTTGAGCCTGACCTTGAGCCTGCATGTTGTACCTCCTCATACTAAGGTTTCTGTGACAGAGCCTCATTCCAGTCATGTTCTGGCATATCGCACAGGCAATAAGCGCACGTTCTTCAGGCTCTTGGAATGAAACTCTTTCCATACTGGACACTTAGTAAGAGCTATCGGCACAATAAAGCATAACTTTAGTGGCGTTGCGCTTCTTGTGGGCAGGGACAAGCCATTATCCCTACTAGTATTTTGGCCCATTTTTAGCTACAATAGAGGTAACGCAATCACCACAATGCGAGGTGAGAAGCTATGAGTAGTGATGAGAGAACAATGGGGCAACTCCAGTCAGATACGGAAGCATTGACGCGCTTACGCGCCAGGCTACTGCCGCCGTATAGAGTTATTTTGCACAACGACGACTACAACGACATGGATTATGTGGTCTCTGCGCTGCTACAAGCCATCAACCAGTTGACACAGGCCGAAGCGGAATATATCATGCTGACCGCTCACCTGCGTGGCAGCGCGGTTGCCGTCGTTTGCCCGAAAGAGATCGCCGAGTTTTACCAGGAGCGGCTGCTCAGCTTTGGGCTGACGGCGACCATTGAGCCGGATAAGTAGATCGTTTTTGTTGTGCGTCATTAGTAATATGTGCTGGAAGGTTCACAGCAACCTCTTCCATTATTGGACATTTCGACCATTGACGCTCTTTCTTTCGCGCTATAGAATCTTAGTGACTAACCTGTGTGCTGTGCATTGGAAAGGACCGATACGACTATCGGGGGAATAAAATGCTGCATGATGCTGTTTTATCGTGAGCCACCAGGAGGAACAATACTATGGTACATTTATGGCGTTCAAAAGATAAGGAAGAAGTCGCCGCGACGAAAGCTGCTCCGGGTGTTGGCCCGGTGGGAGATATTGCTGTCGTCGTCGGCGGCAAGAAACTTGATAACGAGCTGGTGCGCCTGGCTTGTTATATGGCGAAAAAGGCGCGACGGAAGGTCCACCTGGTACACGTCATCGAGGTGCCGCGTACCTTGCCCTTAAAGGCTGTCATGACGAAGGAATCTGATAACGCTGATAAGCTGCTCACGGAGGCGCTGATCATCGCGGAAGAGTCTGGCTGCGATGCCGTGGCGGAGGTGGTGCAGGCGCGTGAAGCCGGCCCGGCCATTGTCGATGAGGCGCGAGATCACGCTTGCGCGCTGATCATGCTCGGCATGGTGCGCGATCCGCAGAAGATGCATGATCTGGGCAAAACGATTCCCTACGTCCTGCTGAACGCGCCGTGCCGCGTATGGGTTGTGCAGGATAAGGACGCGCGGCAAAGCACAGCTCCGTTACCGACAACGCCGTAGCGCAAGCGCGTTGCCCTCAATTCTCAGTACCCGCAAACCTGCCTCCGCGAGGAATGGCCTGGCAGGTTGCTATTTCCCCTGTTGCTCAATCCACAGACACGCGAAGCATGATCCTTATTCACCGTGTGTTATAATAAAAATAACCACTATTTACGGCTATCATTGCGTCTTATTGCCCATAGCCTCTTCGGCGGCGTTGCTTTTTTGGAAGGGATCGCTGTTATGACTACTGATGCTGATGCCAACCGTCCGGTTCGCACTCATAAAGATTATTACATGGCGCTACACCAGGCGGCTCTGACCATTTCGTCGAGTCTCGAACTAGAAGAGGTGCTACAGCGCACGGTGCGCAGTATTACGGAAGCTATGCAGGTGAAAGCCTGTGTCTTGCGCCTGCTCGATCCGCGCACCCGCCAGTTGCAACTGAGCGCTTTCTACGGCCTGAGCAGTGGTTATCTTTCCAAAGGCCCGGTCGAACTGGCGCATAGCCCGATTGATAGCGCGGCCCTGCGCGGCCAGCCCGTGATCATTCCCGACGTCAGAGTCGATAACCGCTTCCAGTACCAGGAGGCCGCCCGCAACGAGGGCATTGTCTCTGTTCTCTGCGTTCCGCTGGAGGTACACGGCAAAGCCATCGGCGTCTTGCGCGTTTACACTGGAGAGGAGCAGGCATTTCACGAAGACGATGTGCATTTTCTGACGGTGCTGGCAAGCCTGGCCGCGCTCGCCATTGAGAATGCCAATCTATACGACAACCTGAAACGCTCCTATGACGGCGTTATGGAAGTGCTGTGGGGAACATCTTGATCACACGGTGGTGTTTGTCAGGTAGGGCGACGTAAATGTCGTCCGTTCGCCGCGTTTTTTGCCAGGGACCGGAAAGAGGCGCGCGGAGAGCGGCTTGTGCAGGCGCGTCGCCAGCGCCGCGACGTCGCGCAGGATGTTGGCGATAGTTCCTTCGTCCGTGTCGCCCGGCAGAGGGACGGTGTCCAGGCCGGCGCCGCAGACCGATGAATAGAGCAGCAACTGTGGGATGCTTACCAGATCTTCTGCCCAACGCCGCCCCAGCGTCGCGTCTTCCAGCACGGGCAGCATCAGGCCGCAGTAGCCGCAGGTGGGCAAATCGACATTGTGCAGGGCGGTTGTTAGCGCGGCGGCAACGGTTAGCGTTCCCGGTTCGCCAAACTTGCCGTAGCCGCACAGTTCCATAGCCGCCACGATGCTTTCTTCGCCCAGCGGCGCGGGCGAGAGATCAATGCCGCCAAACGCCAGTTCGTGCGCCACGGCCAGCTCCTGCGCCAGTTCAACAATACCTCTGCCCTCTGTCTCGACTGCTTGCTTCACGATGCTGCTGATCGACAAAAAGCTGAGACGTATGCTGGCTCTCTCGTTGCGAGAGCGCAGCGCATCCGCGATCAGCCCCGCACCCTGTAAGCCGATGGAGATGCTTGATGGGCCGTTGTGATAGGCTGCCGGGAAGAATGGCGTTCCCGGTTTGACCTGGGACAGCATGGCGAAACGGAAGTTGCCGGAACCCTCGCTGGTTTCCTGGGCCAGCCGCTGGATAACACGCGCGGTCATCGGCGCCGCGTTATTCGCGCCGTACTCGCCGCTCGACATCAAAACCGCCGCGTTGAGGGCCGTTGTCGCGATCAGCATATCGGCAATGAGTTCGATGCGCTCAACGGAAGCATAGTAAGGGACGGCGTTGAAGGGGCCAAGCGAGCAGAAGCCGAGTTTGGCATCGTCCAGCATTCGTTGCAGATCTTGCGCGTACTTGAGAATGTCCGCCGCTGACCAGTCGGCCAGGTCATCGAAGACGGGTCGCGTCGAGAGGCGCACGGTTTGCACCTCGTAGCCGGCTTCTTCATAGGTCTGTCGCGCGTGTTCAAGGATTGCGGCGGCGCGTTCGATAGCGACGCTTGTCAGCGGATGAGCATCGGCGAGGCCGAATGTGATGGTGCGGATAGGCGGCATGGTCATGTCTTGCTCCTGTATCATCTCTGTATTCTACGCGCATTATAACATAGTTGGATTAAGGGCGTTTCTGATGTTTCTCTCAACCGTCGGTTGAGAGAAACATCCCCAGCGTTTTCCATGACATGATATGCTATGTGGAACAGCACTACGTCCATACAGCGCACGAGGTAGAAGGATCGAGCAATGAGCAGTCAATCATCATTATTCGGCGGGGAGGACAAAGCCGCGCCAAAGCAAAAGACGACGGGAGCGCAAAAGGGCGCGGCTTCAGCGCAATCGGCACAAGAGCCGCTAGCGGCGCGGATGCGACCGCGCACGCTGGACGAGATCATGGGACAGGAACACCTGGTGGGGCCGGGACGCCTGCTGCGGCAAAATATCGAGCGCGACCGCATCTCGTCGATGATCCTGTGGGGTCCGCCGGGCAGCGGCAAGACGACCCTTGCCGAAGTGATTGCTCGTCTGACTAACGCGCGTTTTGTTTCACTCAGCGCCGTCTCGGCGGGCGTGGCCGACTTGCGCCGCGTAGTGGACGAGGCGCAGAAACTGCGTCAATTTTCGCAGCAGCGCACCATTCTCTTCATCGACGAAATTCATCGCTTCAACAAAGCCCAGCAGGACGCCGTGCTGCCGCATGTCGAACGCGGCGTCGTCACGCTGATCGGCGCAACCACCGAGAATCCCAGTTTTGAAGTCAACGCGGCTTTGCTTTCGCGCACGCGCGTTTTCACGCTGAAAGCGTTGAACGACGAGCAGATCGTTACTATCTTGCGCCGCGCCCTGGCTGACGATGAACGCGGCCTCGGCCAAATGGGCATCACTATCGACGAGGACGCGCTGCAACAGATCGCCATCTTTGCCAACGGTGACGCGCGCACAGCCCTGAATGTGCTGGAGATGGCCGCGCAGGGGGCAGCGCATATCACGCTAGCTCTGGCGGAAGAGGTGATGCAGCATCGCGCGCTGCTCTATGACAAAAGCGGCGATCAGCACTACGATACCATCTCGGCGCTGCACAAGTCCTTGCGCGGTTCCGATCCCGACGCTGGCTTGTACTGGCTCGCGCGCATGATCGAGGCGGGCGAAGACCCGCTCTATGTCGTGCGCCGCCTGATCCGCTTCGCCTCGGAGGACGTGGGCATGGCCGATCCGCAGGCGCTGGTGGTGTGCATGGCGGCGCAGCAGGCTGTGCATTTCGTCGGTCTGCCGGAAGCGATCCTGGCTCTGGCGCAGGCCGTCGTCTACCTGGCGACTGCTCCCAAGAGCAACGCGCTCGAAGCGGCCTACCAGCGCGCGCAGGAAGATGTGCAGCAGACGCGCAACGATCCCGTTCCCCTGCACATTCGCAACGCGCCGACGCGGCTGATGAAAGAACTGGATTACGGCAAAGACTACAAGTACGCTCACGATTATTACAAGGATATGCAGATCGACGATCCTGAGCGTCCGCCAGCCTTGCGGTTGCAGGATTATCTGCCGGAGAGCCTGAAGGGCCGTCGCTATTATGAGCCAGGCTTGCAGGGGAAAGAGGCAAGCATCAAACAATGGCTGGAGAAACGGCGCGATGAAACAACTTGACACAATAGCGTATCATCATCTATGATAGAGCTATAAATGCCATTGTTGTCTTGTTATACCTATAGGGAAGCTGGGAAGGAACAATTGATTGAGCGCAGAGAAAGGAAAGCATATGCGGAGTACCGATGAGCAGCCGCACCGACGGACTGGCAAGATCGCCAGTTATCACGATTCCGAACCGGAGGCGTTTCCTGATACCAGCGAACGAGCCACGCAAGAAGCGACTTTTCATGCTGAGTCAGAGGACGAATCTCCCTTCACTATGCCTCGCTCACCGACCAGCGCCATCAATCGCGCGAAACTGCAAGCGCCGCGTACCACCAGCGTGCAGCCAGTCCCTATTCCACAGCGCCGCGCCGGGCTGAGCCGCTCGCCCACTGGCGATGAAACCGTCAAGCTTTCACCAAGATTTGGGCGGAGCAGTACCCAACCGCGCAAGGAATCGCTGTTACGTCATCTTTTGCGCGGCAGAGTCCACTGGCTGCTGCCGCTCGGCATCGGCATGATTGCCATGCTCATTTTGTGGGAAGTTGGCTCGGTGGCTCTGGCCTGGGGCATGAACGAGTACAACAACCTTGTGTATGGGATGCCGCGCACCTATCAGGTCGATGCGGTCGTTGGTCACGGCGACAGCGCCGCGCATCCGAGCCATTTTATGGCGATCAACCTCAATCATCAAGCCATTGTCATCGAATTTCCGGCGGGTAATCCACAGAACGCGAAGAGCTACGTCGTTCCATATTATATTCTCGGTGCCGATAGCGCCGATGTGCCTGTCACTGTCTCGTTCAAGGATGTGAACAGCGATGGCAAGCTGGATATGATCGTGCATATTCATCTGCAATCGCAGGATCAGACGTTCGTTTTTATCAACACTGGCAAGCAGTTCAGGCCGCCTACTAGCAGCGATCACATCAACATGAACGGGTGAATTGCGCCAGTCCCCAATGGACCAGCGAGGCTGACCGGCGCAATTCATTGCGCCGCTACAGGGTGATCAATCCTCTTTGTGCGGCGAGCGAGACGGCCTCTGTGCGGTTCGTTGCGCCGAGTTTGCCCATGATCGAGCTGACGTGAAATTTGGCGGTGCGCTCGCTGATGACGAGGCGCGCGGCGATTTCTTTATTCGGCATTCCCTGTGCGAGCAGAGCAAGGACTTCCAGCTCGCGCTCCGTCAGTGCCTCGTAGGGCGGCACATGCTGCGGCAGATGGTTGGAGTTGGGAAGAGATGGAGCAGAGGCGACGTGCTGGCCCAGCGTACCCATGTGTTTGAGCAACTTCGAGGCGACGAGCGGTTGCAGCAGCGATCCGCCTTCCATCGTGATGCGAATGGCTTTGAAGATTTCTTCGCGCGGCGCGCCTTTCAGCAGATACCCATTAGCCCCAGCCTGCACGGCGTGAATGATGCGCTCGTCGTTGTCAAAGGCGGTAAAGACGATGATGCCCGTGGGATTCACGTTCGCACCTCTCTGCTGCTGGCGCAGGCGGCGAATCGTCTCCACGCCGTCCAGCACAGGCATTTCCAGATCGAGCAAAAGGATATCAGGGCGCAGCGATAATGTCTGGCGCAGCGCCTCCTCGCCGGTGGCCGCTTCCGCTACGACCTCGAAGTTCGGCTGCGTCTCCAAAACCGCGCGCAACCCTTCGCGCACAATGGGATGATCGTCGGCAAGCACGATATGAATCATGGCGTCTTTTTCTCTTTCGGGCTAAGCGGCACGCTGACGGATAAAAACGTACCCGCACCCGGCTCGCTCTGGATGCACAGTTGGCCGCCTAGCAGTTTAACACGTTCGCTCATGCCGGTCAAACCGAAATGGCCCTCGTCGGTGAAGTGCGTCACGTTGTCGGGATCGAAGCCGAGGCCATCATCCTGGATGACGAAGCGCAGTTCATCATTGTCCGCCGCCAGCGTCAGGTAGATGTGCCGGGCATTGGCGTGTTTGCAGGCGTTGGTCAGAGCTTCCTGGGCGACACGGTAGATACTGGCCTCGACGCGCGTAGGCAGCGTGGGGAAAGCAGCGGCGGGCGAGCAGGCATATTGCACTTCTGCTGATGACGATAAGCTATCGCAGCCGCGCTGTGCTAATGTCGCCAGCGCCTCGGAGAGCGTGTGCGCCTGTAATGGCGCTGCGCGCATGTCCATGACCGAGCGGCGCGCCTCGTCGAGATTGGCGCGCGCCAGTTTCAAGGCGCGGCTCGTGGCTTCGCGCGCGCGTTCTGGCCGCGAGGCCGCCAGGGCGTCAGCCGTCTCCAGTTGTAAGGTGATCGCGGCTAATCCCTGGGCCAATGTATCGTGTATCTCGCGCGCCAGCCGGTTGCGTTCTTCCATCTTCGCGAGATGCGCCGCTGCTTGCGTATGCTCGGCGGAGAGGCGCGCGCGATGCATCGCCAGCCCGATCTGGTCGCCGATGATGTGCAGCAGTTGAAGTTCTTCCGGCTGTAGCTCGCGCCAATCCTCGCTTGCCACATTCAGCACGCCAACCGGTATGGCCCCCGCGTAGATCGGCACGCTGGCATGGAAGCGCAGCCCCCATGATGATGGATCGCCTTCGCGTTCGGCGTTTTTCAGGCGACTACAGCGGAAGACATCGACGTTAGCCGCGCCTTCCAGGCTGCCCTCGAGGAAGGTGTCCAGGCACAGGCAATAGCCGGTCATGCGCTCCGGGTGATCGGCCAGGTAGGGCGGCAGAGATTGCGACGCCGCGAGATATGGCTCGCCCTGCGCGTTCAGCAGCCAGACCCAGCCTGTTTGCAGACCAAACAGGCGCGTCACCTGCGACAGCACCTCTTGCAGCGCCTGCTGCACATCGACGTTGCGGTTCAGGTATCCGGCAATTTCGTAGAGGACCGCCAGTTCGCGGTTACGCCGCAGCAGCGATGTTGTTTCTTGATTGGTTGTGGTATCTTCTGGTTGTATGTTCATGCTTCTACGGAGGCCACGGCCTCTTTCGCGCCTCGTTTCCTTTGTTCTTTGCCGCGTACCAGCGAGGCGAAAATGCCGATGGCCGCGATGGCCGCGCAGACGATAAACGCGATCTCGAAGCTGTGTGTGAATGTTTGCTGCAAACTGATCAACTGAGCCGCTTGCAGCGCGTGATGGGCGGAGATGATGGCGCCGGCCGCCGCACCACCGAGGCTGACGAAGATCGCGCCGGCCAGTGCTACGCTGAGGCTCTGTCCTACTACGCGGCCTGTGGCGAGAAAGCCTGCCGCGCTGCCCTGCTGCGCTCGCGGCGCGTCACCCATCAATGCGCTGTTATTGGGTGATTGGAATAGAGCCTGACCGACGCCGGTGAACGCTAATCGCCAGATGATGTCCAGCAGCGAACTGTGCGCGTTGAGCTGGCTGATCAGCACCAGCCCGATACAGGCGATGGTTAACCCGCCAGCCGCTAGCCAGCGCGTGCCAAAGCGATCGGCCAGCGCGCCGCTGAACGGCGCGATGGCTGCGATGGTCAGAGGCAATGGCGTGAGCAGCAGCCCGGCGGTTTCTGTCGAGAAGCCGCGCAGCTCTTCCAGGTAGAAAGGCATCATGAAACTGACGGCAAAGAGCGCCAGAAAGCTCAAAATCAGACTGAGATTAGCCGAGAGGAAGACGCGGCGATGCAGCAGCGACAGATCGATAATGGGGTGGCGCGCCCGTTTTTCCGTCAGGTAGAGCGCGACGATCGCCACTGCCGCAACTACCAGCGTACTGATGAGCAAAGGCGATATCCAGCCCCATTCTTGTCCAAACGACAATCCCATCGTAAGCGCGACGAGGCCGACGGCGAGTAAAATAGCGCCGAGGGGATCGAATCGGCCCTGGCCCTGGCCTCGGCGCATTCGTTCGGTCAGGACGATCAGCGTGGCGATGACGCCGATGATGCCAATGGGGAGGTTGACGTAAAATATCCAGCGCCATGAGAGGTGTGTGGTGATGATGCCGCCCAGCGTTGGCCCGGCGCTGGTGCCGAGCGCGACGACGACGGCGTTCATGCCCAGCGCGCGCCCGCGTTCTGATGCCGGGAAGGCGCCGGTTAGCATGGCCGGGCTGATCGCCATGATCAACGCACCGCCAAACCCTTGCAGCGCGCGTGAGGCAATGAGCAGACCCAGCGAAGGCGCGGCCCCGGAGAGCGCCGAACCGGCGGTGAAAATAATCAGGCCAGCTACCCAGATCGGCTTATGTCCGATCATGTCGGACAATCGTCCGACGGTCAGCAGAACCCCGGCCACTACCACCAGGTACGCGATGATCACCCACTCGACCTCTCCATTGAGCGGGACGCCAAAGTATTGCGCAATCGTAGGCAGGCTGATATTGACGATTGACGAGTCGAGCGTCGCCATAAAGACGCCGACAGCCACAATGCCCAGCATGGCCCACTTATTCGCGTGTTCTCGCCCATCATCAGGTGGCCGCTCGCGTCCGTTCTTCGCGGCATATTCAGGAAATGTGTTTTCCTCAATTTTGGCAGGGATGACAGTATTTTTTCGTAAATTATCCGATGACATGATGGCATCCAATTCTTGTGGCTAGAAGATTTCCTTCTTCTTTATAACACGCGCCAAACCGTCTCTTGTTCCCAAATATGAGATGTAGCGGCGCATTTCATTGCGCCCGCATCGGCCTGGGCGCGATCAATCGGCTCCTACTGGCGCGATGCATTGCGCCGCCACATTATTTCAACCTGGATGAACGAAAAAATAGACGGTCATGCTTAATCCGACCAGGATCACGAAGACGCGCACAAAGCGCTGATCGATCTTGCGCGCGAAATAGGCCGCGCCGTAGCCGCCGATGATCGCGCCCGCGATCATGACCAGCGCCTGCGGCCATTCCACAATGCCGCGAATGATGAAAATGACGAGCGCGACGCCGTTGATCAGCGCGGTGAGCAGTGTCTTGACGCTGTTCATCTCGTGGATATTCTCCATGCCCATGAGGCCGAGCGTCGCCAGCATCAGGATGCCGATGCCGCCGCCGAAATAGCCGCCGTAGACGGCGATAATGAGCTGAAAACAGGCGATGACGACCAGCCGAAGCCACGTCACCTTGCCTGGCACGGCTACCGCGGATTCCTGGGATTCCTGCTGCGCCCTCTGCGCGGTCCTGCGCTCGCGCATCCAGGTTGTGATGGGTGTACTTACCGCGAAGAGAACGGTGGCGAGCAGTAGTAAATAGGGCAAGAGGATCACGAAGGTGGATTGTGACGTGCCGATCAGTAGTTCCGCGCCCAGCACTCCGCCGATCAGGCTGGTGACGCCTAGCACGAGCAGGACAAGCCGGTCCTGCTTCACCAACTCTTTGCGATACGCGCTAATACTGGCGACGGTGCCGGGCCAGAGCGCGACGGTACTGGTGGCGTTAGCATTGATGGGCAGCACGCCCGTGAAGATCAGCGAAGGCAGCGTGATGAACGTGCCGCCGCCCGCGACGGCGTTGAGCGTGCCGCCCAGGATGGCTGCGATGAAAAGAAGAATGGCAAATGGAATGGTCATGGAAATAGGTCGCTCCTGTTGCTTGCCAAATACGAAAAAAGGGAATTTTTTCGGTTCGGAAAAATTGTGCCAAAAAAGTATTGACAACTTATTATGTCTGTGGTAGTATACACCGTGTCAAGAGAAACCGCTTGTATGTGCAGGCGAACCGGTGACTATAGCGAAGAGGGTACACCCGTTCCCATCCCGAACACGGTAGTTAAGCTCTTCAGCTCTCACGATACTTGGGGGGCAGCCCCCTGGGAAAATAGGACGTCGCCGTTTCACCCGCCCACACGGGCGGTTTTTCGTTGCACTTTTATCCCACTCCAATATGGAGGTGGGCTGGTTACTACTCAGTTGGACCGTTATTATCCAGTGTTCTGTCTCTCTCCATTTCCTCCAACAGTTTCCGATCCGCTTTCCCGCTCAGATCGAGCTGCGCGTATAAATCTGGACGACGTTGTCTGGTCAGGCGCAGCGATTGTTTGCGCCGCCAGCGCGCGACTTGCTCGTGGTGGCCGGAGAGCAGGATGTCGGGGACGCGCCAGCCACGAAATTCCGGCGGGCGCGTGTAGTGCGGGTATTCGAGCAGTCCGCTCGCGTGCGATTCTTCCTGGATCGATTCGTTTGTAACAACGCCGGGGATGAGGCGTGCCACTGCATCGACGATCACCATCGCCGCCAGTTCGCCGCCCGTCAAGACGTAGTCGCCGATGGAGATTTCGTCGGTGACGAGATGCTGGCGCACGCGCTCGTCGATGCCCTCGTAGTGGCCGCAGAGCAGCGTCAGGCGCGGCTCCTGGGACAGTTCACGGGCGATCTGCTGCGTGAAGAGGCGCCCCTGCGGGGCGAGCAGGATGATCGGGCCGCTTTGATAGACGGACTCGACGGCGGCGAAAACCGGCTCTGGCTTCATGACCATGCCCGCGCCGCCGCCATAGGGGTAATCATCGACGACGTGATGGCGATCCGTGGTGGCGTCGCGGATGTTGTACAATGCGACGCTCAATAAGCCGCGCTCCTGAGCGCGTTTGAGGATGCTTTCCGTCAATGGTCCCTGGAACATGCCGGGGAACAAAGTAAAAATGTCAACATGCATGATTGCTCACAGGAGATGCAGCTTTACTTCCTGACTGCGCGGATAGCTCGCAGCGCCTCCTGGGAGTTCTGAGCAACGCTGATCTCCACAACCAGATTCTCCAACGTCCCGGCATTAGTGATGCTGCTAACAAATTCTCTGGCGGCTTCCAGGATGTCGGGGAAGCGTTTCTGGATCATTGCCAGCAATGCCCGTTGTTCTCCCTGGGCTAGCCCTTTGTCCAGACCTTTTTCTATGCCTTTTTCTATGCCTTTTTCTATGCCCCGCTGCATAATTTCCTGGTAAACCCAGGAATCTTCGAGAATACTTTGATACATGGCAAACATCCTTTCTAGCGTCTCTTGCGCAATTTTCCCTTTCATGATCAGGCTGGCAATCACTTTTGCCAGCGCCAGCAAATCGTATTCTTTCGCCGCCGCCAGTTCCGTTACTGTCGTCAGCAGTGATTCCTGCTCTGTGCCGCCTTTTGTCAACGGCACAAGCGGCAGCAGCCCGATCAGGCCGGAGCGAAGCAGTTCTTCCGCCGGTATCTCCCACAATCTTATCACGACGTAATGGAATCGCCAGATTTCTATTTCATCAAAGAGCGCTGTGATTACCGGCGATGCTGGCGCGCCGGGCATTGGCCGCAGCAGAATCAGGAACGAGATCACCGGCTTACGATACGTCAGCGTTGACATCAGGTTATATTCCAGCAAACGTTCGATGATGTTTTCATCATCTTTGCTTTGAATCTCAGCGTGCAGCAAACCTGCTTTCTGGGTTTCGCGTTGCACGATGTTCACCAAAATATCTGCGCGCCGCGTGCGGTTTTTCAGTTCGCCCGATACCGCGCCGCTGTAAATAGCATCTTTCACTAACCACGAGACAAAATCCTGCGGATGCTCACGAAAGAGCCGCTTGATCGCGTCATCCCAAACATCAGCCATGACAGCCTACAACTCCTATCAATCTCTTCTAACAGCAGTGTACCATACCGGTCGCGCCTTGTCGAGAACGTCCCAGGGCAGTCCCTCGCGGTTGCCCTGGCGAGTTGGCGGGGTTTAGTAGTATCCTTCTTTTGACTTGTGTGTTACAATAGCGCCAGTGCAACTTGCTGGCAAGATATCTCTTCTAGTGGAGCCTGTCAACGTCATGTCCTGGTCCCAGATACAGCAAAACGGGGACGTTTTTGATCAAATGACTATTCTGGTGGGGGGCGCGATCCGCCTGCTGGGCGGCGAGGCTGGCGTTTTTGTCGTCGCCAACGAGACCTTCGATCCGCAGAGCAACACCGAATACGCGCTCTATCGCCTCGCTGCCGCCGCGCTACCGACGCTGCTAGGCAGCGTGCAGTTGGGAGGACAGCCCAACGCCAGCCGCTTGCTGGTGCGTGACGCGCTGCCGCCGGAGTTGCTGGCGCTGCTCGCGGGTGATGACGAAGCGGGACACGGTCGTGAATGGCAGAGCGAAGGGGGTCAGCCGAGCGAGCGCTGCTCCGTGTTCGTGTATGATCAGCGCGGCGCGGTCGGCGTGCTGCACTGTCTGCGGCCTGCCGGGGTGTGTTCGTGTTTTGAACAACCGGACGAAGCAAATGGTATGTTGCGCCTGTTTATTGCTGAGCTGGCCGCGGGGCTGCGCTCGGTTCTGAAGGCATTGTCGCTAGCGCGAGCGCAGGATCGGCTGGCTGCCGTCTTTGCGTACAGCACCGATGGTATTCTGACCGTCGATACTGCTTTGCGCATCATCGATTTCAACCCGGCGATGGAGCAATTGACGGGCTGGCGCGAAAGCGAAGTGCTGGGACGTTCGTACCACGAGGTGCTGCACCCGCTCAACCGCGGCGGCCACGCTATCAGCGTGCAACATTCGCCGCTCATGCAAGCCTTTGCCGGGCAGAACGTGGTGCAGCGTGAGATGCAGATCGCGGCGCGTGATGGGCAGCGTTTCACGGTGCTGGTCAGCGCTTCCGCCGTGCGTTCGGCGGCGGGCGAGCCGATCAGCGGCATCCTGACCGTGCGCGACATCACGCGCGAGCGCGAGGAAGAGGAGCAGCGTTCTACGTTTATTTCGGTGATCTCGCACGAATTGCAGACACCGATTGCCATCATTAAAGGCTACGCCTCGACGTTGGTTCGCGCTGATGCCGTGCTGGACACTGGCGCTTTACGCTCGCGCCTGGGAGCTATTGAGGAAGAGGCTGACCGCCTGAACCGGCTGGTGAACAACTTGTTGTATGCCTCGCGCATTCAGGCCGGCGGATTGCACATGGAAATCGTACCGCTTGACCTGGCGGCGTTGATCGAGAGTGTCGCGCGCCGTTTTAGGGCCAGCACGTCTGCTGTGCAAATTACGCTCGATCTGCCGCCGAATCTGCCGACGGTGATGGCCGACCGCGACCGCATTGAAGAGGTCTTGCAAAATTTGCTGGATAATGCTATGAAATATTCGCCGCGCCAGCGCGTGGTAACGGTCGCGTGCAGCGCCACGGGCGACGAGGTGATCACCAGCGTGAGCGACGCGGGTATGGGCATCTCGCTGCGCGACCAGGAACACATCTTTGACCGCTTTGAGCGCGTCAACGACCGGGCCACGCAAGCTATGCCGGGCGCGGGCCTGGGCCTGTACATCTGCCGCGCGATCGTAGAGGCGCACGGCGGCCACATCTGGGTCGAGAGTACCCTGCATCAAGGCTCGACGTTTTTCTTTAGTTTGCCGCGCGTGGAAAAAGCGCAATTGCCAATGGTGGTGTTTTGATATGGAGAAGGATAGTTTCGATCAACGAGACATGACGATTTTAGTGGTGGATGACGAACCGCGCATCCGCGACCTGGTGCGCATGAACCTGGAGATGGAACGCTATCGCGTGCTGGAAGCCTGCGATGGCAGAGAAGCCCTCGATCAACTACGCGAGCATTTGCCCGACCTGATTGTTCTGGATGTGATGATGCCTGATATGGACGGCTTCGAGACGCTGAAAGCTATCCGCGAAGTCTCCACGGTGCCGGTGATCATGCTTACCGTGCGCCAGAGCGAGCAAGACAAAATTCGCGGCCTCGATCTCGGCGCGGACGACTATCTCGCCAAGCCATTCAGTCCGCGCGAGCTGCTCTCGCGCATCCGCGCCCTGCTGCGCCGCTCTTTGATGCCCGCTCCGGCGCGCAAAACCGCGATTGTCGTCGATCCTGACTTGCAAATCGACTTTGCTAAGCATGAAGTGATCGTGCGCGGCCACAAAGTTGACCTGCGCCCGACCGAATTTCGCCTGCTCTATCATCTTGTCAACAACGCGGGCCGTTTGCTCACGCATGAAACGCTGCTCTCCAAAGTGTGGGGCCGCGAATATCGCGACGAGGCCCATTATCTGCGTTTATACATCACCTATCTGCGCCAGAAGATCGAAAAAGACCCGGCTCATCCCAAATATATCCTCACCGAGCGCGGCGTTGGCTATCGGTTTAAGGAACTGGAAGGAACGGAGGAATGAGAAAATACGCCTTCCTGTTCCTGTGCTTGTTCGTACTCTCTTCCTGTACTGTTAGTGGCAATACCACTGCCAGCAGCCAGAGTCCCATAGCGAGCGTGGCCGTCTCGGCGACCCCATTCACGCCGACGCCGCTGCCGTCGCCATCGCCCGAAAGCCTGTCAGACTTGCTGGCGACGGAGCAATTGCTGCTTACGACGCCGCACCCCGTGAGCGATCCCTACAGCCTGATGCAGCGTCTCAAGTTGCACACTGCCGCGCCGATTCCTCACACGGTCCGCGCAACGCCGCTCAATGCTCATGTTGGGCAAGAGGACTCGTTCTGGATCAATAACGCCGATAGCGGTCAATATAGCCGCGTGCGCGCGCGTCTCGTCTATATCACGCCGCACCTGTACATGTACGTCGAGGATGGACAGAGCGTCAATCTGGCCGCCTTTGCCGCCTCGGCCAATACCTTCGAGAAGACGATCTATCCGACGGAGCGCGCCGCGTTCGGCAGCGAGTGGACGCCCGGCATCGATGACGACGTTCACATCACCGTTCTCAACGCTGTGGGTCTGGGGACAAACGTCGGCGGCGCTTTTTCGCCCGGCGACGAGTATCCGACCAACGTCTCCCCGTATAGCAATGAGCGCGAAATGCTGTATATAAACCTGGACGGGCTGATGCCCGGCACAACCGATTACAATAGCGCGCTGGCCGCCGAGTTCCAGCGCCTGATCGACTGGCATCAGCAGCCCGGCAGCCAGGCATGGATCGATGAGGGTCTGTCGCTGCTGGCTGAACACCTCAACGGCTATCCCGTCACTCAAGCCGCCGCCAGCTTTTTGCAAGCGTTCGCCGTGCAGCTTACCAGTTGGTCGGACGATCCAGCGGCAAGTCTTGCCCACTATGGAGCGAGCTACCTCTTTATGGATTATTTCGCGACGCACTACGGCATCAAGACGCTGAAAGAGGCGCTGCAAGACGCTGCGCCGCCGCCGCAAAACTTCAACGACGCGCTGGCGAAAAACGGCTATACCGACACCTTTACTGATGTGCTGACGAAATGGCTCATCGCTAATTACGCTCAGGAGACCACGACAGCTAAAGGTATCTATGGCTATCCTGATTTGACGCTGCCTCCATTGACGCCGCAGCATGTCCTATCTGGCTTCCCGTTCACAGAAAATGATACGATTGCCCAGTATAGCGGGCAATATTATGTCTTGCCGCCAGCGCATCGCGGCGCGCTGGAGATCACCTTGCAAGGAACGCCCGTGGTGCGTATGATTAGTAATGTGCCGTTCAATTCACCCGCTGAATGGTGGAGCGATCAGTACGATCACATGGACAGTACGTTGACGCGCAGCTTTGATCTGACACATGTCAACGGGAAACACGCGGAGCTGCATTTTGCTGCCTGGTTTGATCTGGCGCAGGGGAATGCCGCTTATGTCGAAGCCTCGACTGATGAGAAAAACTGGACTCCGTTGCAAGGTCTGTACGCCACGCCTACTGCCTGGGGTAGCGGATATACTGGTACGAGCGGCAATTTGCCCACAGCGCAATGGGTTCAGGAAAGCATCAATCTTAGCCATTACGTTGGAAAGCGCGTCTGGCTACGTTTTGAGACTATCACCGGGCGCGCCGAGAATGGGCAGGGCTTTGCCATCGATGCCATGAGCATCCCTGCCATTCATTTCGTGGATAACGCTGCGACGGACAATGGGTGGGTGAGCAGCGGCTTCATACGCTCGAATAATGTGCTGCCGCAACATTTCAGCGTCCAGGCGTTACTCTATCATGGCGCGCAATTTACTGTCAGCACCATGCAAGTTAGCGCGGCCAGTGGGCAGGGACGACTTGTTATTTCAGGCTTTGGCTCAAACATTACACGCGTTGTGCTGATCGTTTCAGCTTACGCGGTTCAAACAATGCTACCGGCTACTTATCAGTTGCAAATGACCGTGGTATAGAGAGATAGAGCAGGCGAGAAAGGAAGGATTACGTTGAATAAAAAAGAGCGTGTC
This sequence comes from Ktedonobacteraceae bacterium, assembly GCA_035533955.1. Taxonomy (GTDB): domain Bacteria; phylum Chloroflexota; class Ktedonobacteria; order Ktedonobacterales; family Ktedonobacteraceae; genus CADDZH01. The sequence continues at coordinate 18,214 of DATLSW010000374.1, forward strand.
GAGGCTGCGCTGCGCGGCGACCCTGTTGATCGCGTTCCCGCTAGCGTATGGGGGCATGACTTTACGCGCGAATGGGACGTTCTGTCGCATGTCGAGTCAATGGTGGAAAACTTCAATCGCTACGATTGGGATTACATGAAAGTGAATCCGCGCGCGTGCTATCATGTCGAGGGCTGGGGCGTCAAAGTCCGCCCATCCGGCGATCCCTATAAAGCGCCTGTCTTTGAAGATACGCCCATCAAAAACGCCGCGGATTGGCGGCGCATTCGCCCGCTTGAACCGGATCGCGGCGCGCTGGCTGATATGCTGAAAGCGTTACAGTTGATCAATCACGAGATTGGCTACGATGCTCATTTCGTGCAGACCATCTTCTGTCCGCTCGGCGTTGCCAAATATCTCGCGGGCAACGACGCCGCGCCCGTGCTGTATACCATTCGCGAGGACCGCAAGGCGATGCACGCTGCCTTGAGCGTGATCACTGAGACCTTCACCGCCTATGCTATCGCGTGCCTGGAAGAGGGTGCGAGTGGCATTTTCTACGCCACCAACGGCTGGGCCAGCGAGGGAATGCTGACGCCTGATCAGTACCGCGAATTTGGCGAGCAGTACGACCTGGAGTTTCTGGACGCTATCAAGAGCCGGGGCAAGTTCAACATCCTGCATAACTGTGGTACGCATATCTACTTCGACCAGCTTTCTACCTATCCCGTGCAGGCGCTCAGTTGGGACGCCTGGAGCGAGGGTAATCCAGACCTGGGCGAGGGTAAGAAACGTTCCGGCAAGGCCGTCATGGGCGGTATGCGCCAGAAAACCACGCTCAAAAATGGCTCGCCCGCGCAGGTGCGGGACGAGGTGGCGCAGGCGCTCGAACTGACGGGTGGGCGTCATTTCCTGGTGGCTCCCGGTTGCTCGATTCCCCCGGAAACGCCCGCGCAAAACCTGGAGGCCATCCGCCGCGCTATCCCCGCGTAACTTGACACAGAGACGGGTATTAGCTATACTTTTTCGACAAGGACAGAATTATGGAACGCTATCGAACAATGCGAGCATTCTCAGCAGGGGGAGTGATTTTTCGCCTTGGTCCATTGCATTCATCGGTAGAGGAAACCATCCCAGCAAGTAAGCAATGGCTGGAGCAGGAGCAGACGGACCCCGCGTCACCTCCCGCGTATACAATGGAAGTGGCGCTGGTGGGGCGCAGCTATGCCGATATCTGGACGTTACCTAAAGGTACGCCAGAGCCGGGCGAGACGATGGAACAGGTGGCGGTGCGCGAGGTACAGGAGGAAACTGGTTTGCAGGTGCGCTTAATTACGTATGTCGGCTGTATCTCATATTCTTTTGTGCGCGATCAAACCCGCTATCAGAAGCAGGTGCGGCATTTTCTCTTTGAAGCGATTGGCGGTGATACCTCTCTGCATGATAAGGAGTATGATGTGGCTTCGTGGTTTCCCTTATCCGAAGCGTACCGTCACCTGACATACCAGAACGAGGTGTACATTCTTGGGCAGGCCGCGGATGTATGCCAACGCTGGCTTAAACATCGGCAGCGGGAAGGACAGCAGTAATCGTATGCAAAACAGGACACGGCATTCGTTGGCGCGACAATTCCTGTTTCCTTATAGTGGGGAAGAGGCGCTAACGCCCAGGCAGGCGGCGCGCGTCCTGCTGGCCTGGGCAGCGGCCATACCGCTCGTCATGGCGTGCGGGGCGCTGCTGCTGGCCGCGCTGCTGGCCGTTTCCTTGCAGGAAATAGCCATTGATAGTCTATTCACCTTCCTGTCATGCGTCTTCATCTTCGGTGGACTCGGCGTTCTTGTAGTGGTGACGAATAACTGGTCGGCTCATGTTCGTCGTGCGAGGCAGGCAGCCGGAGCTAGCAATACAAGTGGAGTGAGACATGGATTTAAGCGTTGAAGGCAAGTCGGAGCGTATCCCCCCTGGCTCGCATATTTGCCAGTTGTATAGCAAGGTGACGGAAATCCCTGGTGTCACCGCTCGCTTGATGAAAGTGGGGCTTGGAGCTTCGGAAAAATGTCTGTTCGCGGCTGCGCCTGCGCAGATCAAAGACTTTAAAGAAGAATTGCTCAAGCTGCATGTCGATCTAGAGCAGCTCGTCGAGTCCGGGCAACTGATTTTGTACGAAGACCGGGACACGTTTCTGGCGAATGGCAAACGCTTCGATCCGTATTTTCTGCTCTCTTCGCATCAAACATTTATTGCCCAGGCGCTGCGCGAAGGCTGGAAGGCTGTACGCATCTCAATTGACATGACCTGGCTTGCCAAAGAAATCGCCACGCCTGAACAAATATTGAAGTATGAGGCGGCCTCGGATGCGGTCTTTACTTTCCAGAACGCGCCGATCATTGCTTTGATGCACTACGATCACGGTAAACTGTTGCCCAGCCTGATCGTCGAACTGCTGAAATTACACCCGATTTCCGTTGTTGGCAAATACATCCGTCGCAATCCTTACTATTTGAACTCTGAGCAATATATGCTCAAAATCTTGCGCATCAACCGCGACAAGCAAAAAGGGAGTAAGTAGGACAACAGGGCCTGGCATCTGCAATGCCAGGCCCTGTTGTCTGTTGTCCTACTGACTAGTTGAAAAACTGGCCGAGGTTGATGTTGCTCTGGCCGCCGGCCTGTGGCGTTCCTTCGGTGGTGGGCGGATGGTAGCTCATTGATTGGATGCCGATGCGCCCAGGCCCGGTCATGCGGTTCAGCACGAACGATGCTCCCGCGACGAGGCCGCCAATCATGCCTAGCAGGCCGCCGCCGCGCTGCGAGCTAGCAACCGTTGTGACCGTCATCTGCACCGAGGGGTCTTTCCAGAGCCACGCGCCCGGCTCGACATCCAGCGTCTCGCCCGGCTGGAGCATCTTCTCGAAGACGTTGCCATAGCCGTGCAGCAGCACGATGCCTTCACTGCCGCGCGCCGTGAACTGGTCGATGAACAGGCCAGTGCGACTGAACAGGATGTTGGACGCTGAATTCACAAAGGTGAAACCATAATCCACATTGCTGCTCGCGATCAGGAATTGATGTTCGCGCACTTCGACCATCTGGCCGGGTTGCAGGCGCAGCGCCACGATCTGCCCGACGGAGTCGCGCGAAAATGAGATGTTGCCGGGGCCGTGTGCCTCGGTCAGGAAAATCTGTAGGCCGGCGAAGAGACGCTTGGCCGCGCCCTGCATGGAGCGGAAGCCGATTTGCACGCCCGGATGCTTCCAGAGCAGGATATGATGCTCGAAGTAGACTGAGAGCTGATTGCCCAGCATGACATCGGCGACAGGCACCAGCTCGCCATCGATGGTGATTGTCAAATCGCCGACGTGAATTGGCCCCTTAGGGTTATGTAACTCAGCTTTGGGAACGGCATTGCCGAACATGCTATTGGCGTACTGTTCATACTCATTTGTCGGCGCATAGACGCCCGACGGCGGCGGCGTGCCATACTGACCTTGTGGCGGGCCGTACTGGCTCTGCGGCTGTGGTTGTGGCTGCGGTGGCGTGTTCGCCAGCAGGTTAGCTCCGCAACTGGGACAGAACTTGACGCCATCGGCTACCTGATTGTGACACTGGGGGCAAACCATTGAGACCTCCTTATTACATTGACACCCTTGCGTAAGTCTTCTCGTTCACAGGGCATGATAGATCAAGCCCCAACAATAGGCTAGCATGATGATAGCAGGATTACTCTCAAGATACAAGAGGAAGCCAAATGTTTGCCGTTCCTGCATGTTGTTTGACAGAACGGGCTGCTATCTGCTATAATCCTTTGGCAATTACGTCCGACGTATCGTCGGCTTTTTTATCGATTCCCCTGCATCGTGGGGGCGTAGAGGCTCACTGCTTCGCGCGTCTGCCCTTGTGGAAGTCGATGAGCATAGATTAGATAGAATAGAATCGTTAGACAGACGTTTCGGGGAGGACCGCTACTCATGCCAAACAATGCATCTGCGAAAAAGCGCATGCGCCAGGAAGAAAAACGGCGCTTGCACAATCGCAGCGTCAAATCTTCAGTGAAAACCTATATTACGAAGGCTCGCGTGGCTATTGATGATGGCGAGAACCGCGAAGAAGCTCAGGAAGCTGTGCGCCACGCCGTCAGCGAGCTAGATCGCGCCGCCAAAAAAGGCGTGTTGCATCGCAACAACGCCGCGCGCCGCAAGTCGCGCCTGATGAAGCGACTGAACACGATGGAAGTTGAATAAGCGCTTGCGCCCAGAAGCGACCCCCACAAGGGGGGCCGCTACATGTAGTGGCCCCCCTTGTGGGGGTCATAATAGGAGGTGAAATTATGGCCGAGAAATATGTCGCGCCGAAACCGGCGGGGCGAGCGCTGTTGGCTGCCGTCGAACACGATCAAGTGCGCAAGGATATCCCGCAGATTCAATCAGGCGACACTGTGCGCCTGCAAGTTCGTGTCGTTGAAGGCAACCGCGAACGCTTGCAGCCCTTTGAGGGCATTGTCATGCGCCTGCGCGGCAGCAGCGTCAATCGCAATTTTACCGTGCGCCGCATCACGCATGGCGTAGGCGTTGAGCGCACATTCCTGATCAATTCTCCGCGCCTCGAAAAGATCGAAGTGCTGCGTCATGCTCGTGTCCGCCGCAAACAGCTTTACTATTTGCGCGGTCTGACCGGCAAAGCGGCTCGCTTGAAAGAAGTGCGCCCAATGACCAGCAAAGAGGCCGCGGCAAAGGCGGCGAAGGCTGCTGCTCAACATGCCAGCGCCAATCAAAGCGAATAACGCGCCGACGCTCGGAGAAGAAATGGCCCTGTTTGCACAGGGCTGTTGCTTTATTGCCGGGCTTGATGAGGCCGGTCGTGGTTGCCTGGCTGGGCCTGTCGTCGCGGCGGCTGTGATGTTGCGCCTTGAAGATGATCCGGCGTCCGCCCTGGTTGGCGTGAACGACTCCAAGCAACTTACTGCCCAGGTGCGCGAGAAGCTTTTCGATGTTATCCATTGCCACGCGCTGGCTATTGGCGTCGGCTTCGGCTCCGTCGCGTTGATCGATGAGCGCAACATTTTGCAGGCCACCAAACAGGCTATGCGCTCAGCAATCGCGCAATTGTCGCCGCCGCCGCACGCGCTCCTGCTTGACGCTCTCACTCTCCCTGGCATTGCTGTGCCGCAGCGCGCCATCATCCACGGCGACGCATTGTGTCTCTCTATCGCCGCCGCCTCGATCGTCGCTAAAGTCACCCGCGACCGCTTGATGCTGCAACTGCATGAAGAGTATCCCGCTTACGGCTTCGCGCGGCACAAAGGCTATGGTACGCCTGCCCATCTGGCCGCGCTGCGCGAGCATGGCCCATCGCCTATTCACCGCCAGAGCTTTGCTCCCGTGCGCGAACTATTGGGCGGCACGCTGTTTGACACCAGTTCCGTACCATGCGAATAATGTTTTTAGCACTCCATCCTTGTAGGCTTAAACTCTTTCTCCTGGTTCGGCGTACATGTTATGGTGCGAAAAATGGTTTTAGCATCCTGTTTTTCTAAACAGGCCATCGTTGCGAGAAACAATCTTATCGTCCAGAATGGATAGATACTATGAATGATCGACGGACTCGCCTGGAGGCGCTACAGCGGCAAGCCGCGCGCCTTGAACGTCGTCAGGAGGCGCTGGAGGCGCGTGCCAGCCAATTCTCCGCGCTGCTGATTATGATCTTTATCGGTGGCACTATAGTCACTATTTTCGCGCTCACCGCGCTGCACGTCTTTGGCTTTCTCTTTACGCTGGCGGCGATTATCGCCTTTGTGTTGGTGATACGTAATCAAAGCCGGGTCAATACCAGTATCTCCAGGTATCGTATCTGGGTGCAGTTGAAGAAGACACAGGTCGCGCGTATGCAACTGGACTGGGAGGCCATTCCCGCCGTGGTGGAGCGTTCGGGAATGACCGATCATCCCTTTGAGATTGATCTGGATATCACCGGCGAGCGCTCGCTGCACCAGTTGATCAATACCGGCGTCTCTATCGAAGGAGTGCAGCGCCTGCGCGATTGGCTGCTGGCTCCAGCGCCGGATGTCGAGGCCATTCGCCACAGGCAGGCGCTGCTGCGCGAGCTTATCCCCCTTGGCGCCTTTCGCGACAAATACCTGTTTCATGCGCTCTTTGCCACACGCTATGGCAGCGATCAGTTGAGCGGAGACGCGCTGGTGGAATGGCTGAAAAAAGATAACGCGCCCCACATTGGTCGTTCCGCGCTGATCATTCCGACGCTGCTATCGAGCCTGTTCTTTGTTGCGCTCTTGCTCTATCTCTTCGCGCACGTTTCTGTCATTTACTGTATCGCGGCGCTCTTACTCTCGCTGCTCTGGTTTCTGCTGCGGGGCAAGCAGCGTGGCAACCTGTTCGGCGATGCCCATTACTTGCGCATCGCCTTCGAGCGGCTTCACGAAATCTTTGGCTTTCTGGAAAAGTACCACTATGGGAAACACGCGCAGCTCCGGCAGTTGTGCGAGCCGTTCTATCTCTATGCCGACTATCGTCCTTCGATCTTGATGCGCCGTCTCTCACGTATTGCCACTCGCTCTGAGTTGGAGGGAACCGAGATCGTGTGGCTGATAGTCAATGCCATTATCCCGCTCGGTTTCTACCTGGCGTACCAGTTGCAAGAATGCAAAAAGCGCGTCGTCAAATATCTGCCCGCGTGGCTGGACGCCTGGTATGAGCTTGAGGCGCTTTGCTCGCTGGCGAACTTCGCCTACCTCAATCCTGGCTACACGCTGCCAAAGATTGAATTGAACGATCGACCGGAGAAAGAGGGCGTGCTGTTTGAGGCGCGCCGCCTGGGCCATCCCTTGATCAAGCACGAGGAGAAAGTGGTCAATGACTTCGCCATGCACGAACTGGGCGAAGTTATGCTGATTACCGGCTCGAATATGGCCGGCAAAAGTACGTTTTTGCGCACGCTGGGCATCAATCTTTGCCTCGCCTACGCCGGAGGTCCGGTCAACGCGGCCTCGCTGCGTACCGCACCGTTTCGCATCTATGCCAGCATCAAAGTGAGCGACTCCATCGCTGACGGCTATTCGTACTTTTACGCCGAAGTGCGGCGGCTCAAAGCCCTTTTGGCCGCACTGGGACAGGCCGATCAGCCCCCGCTGTTCTTCCTGATCGACGAGATTTATCGCGGTACGAATAACCGGGAGCGGCTGATCGGCAGCCGCGCCTACGTGCGCGCCCTCGTCGGCCAACATTGTGTTGGCGCGATCTCCACGCATGATCTGGAACTGGTCACGCTCTCCGAACTCTTCCCGGCCATCAAGAACTATCACTTCCGCGAAGAGGTGCGCGGCGGCAAGATGATCTTCGAATATCGCCTGCACACTGGCCCTTGCCCGACAACCAACGCGCTCAAGATCATGAAATTAGAAGGTCTGCCCACCGAGTAGGGGCCGATTGATCGCGCCCTGTGGCGGCGCAATCAATTGCGCCGCCACAGGGCTGCATAATCACGGCGTATCACGCCCTACGTTGCGGTTGATCTTGCCACCGTTCGTCAGCAAAATGCCGCGCGCGCGTGACTTGCGCACCGCGTTATCCGCGTCGGTCAGGCGCACGGCGACGACGGTCAGCGCTCCCCGCGTCGCTTCCTGCTGCGCCGCCTCGATCCGCGACATGTCTTGCCCAATGGCTCCGCGCGTCGGCCCGCGCTGCACAAAGCCGACTACTGCCCCCACGATCACGCCGACTGCCGCGCCGATGATCGCCCCCAGCGGTTCCGCGATTGAGGTCACGGCGAAATGCGCGACGAACAGGATCACGCCCAGGATAATGCCGAAGACGATGGCGTAGGTGATGATGCGCGCGGGATTGGGGCCGGAGCGCGCCGTCTGCAAGAAATACGCGCCGCGCTCGCTGCTGGGGCCATGCAGGCGAAATTGCGCCCCACTCGCGTAATCGGACGGCAGGCGCAAAACTTCCTCGTCGCTGAACCCTTCTTTATGGAGCTTTGTCGCGGCTCCCTCGGCCTTGCTCTCGTCGCCGAAGACGGCCAGCAAATCATAGTCCGCAAATTGCTGCTGCTGTTGTTGTTGTGGCATCGTTCTCTCCTGAGAGAATAGAGTATGTTTCGGAGCTATTATATCAGAGTATGTCGAGAGGTGGAGAGACAACAAAAAAGAGCCTCGCCGGGTCTTTTCCGATAGCTTATAACGTGCTATACTGAGGTCGTTGAACTCAGAAAGGGAGCGCGTCTATGGATAAAGTAATAGCT
>DATLSW010000375.1:0-30856 GCA_035533955.1 Ktedonobacteraceae bacterium
CGAGCCGGGCTGCACTAATCATAAGCTGCTGCCTTTACTGGATGCCAGCTTGCTCAGTTCTGATAGAGGCGGCACGGAGCGCGGCCTTATCCTGGAATTTTTCAACAACGCCGATCTTTCTGGAGCGCCAGTCTTGACGGCACGGACAAGAGCAACGGAACTCTACTGGCTCGGTCAGGTTCCGGAGGGCGTCGATGCTCGACAGTTTTCAGTACGCTGCCACGGCTGGTTCACGCCGTCAGAAACGGGAACCTACATCTTCGGCCTGGTAAGCGCGGGCCTGAGCCGCTTTTTTATTGATGGACGAGAAGTGATCGATGACTGGACGCAGCAGACTGCTGGTGAGTCATATTACGGCATTGGCACGATTGAAGTCAAAGCCACTATCGACCTGCAAGCCGGGCGCGCCTACAAAATCGCTATCGAGCTGAGCAAGAACGCGATGGTTCCCCTGACCGCCATGCACCTCGGCTGCCTCTTGCAACTTCCCGCCGATGCGCTGGAACGCGCGGCGCGACTGGCGGCAGCAGCGGATGTCGCACTGGTTTGTGTGGGATTGAGCAACGAGTGGGAGAGCGAGGGTTTTGATCGGCCCGACATGGAACTGGTGGGCGAGCAGGCCGCGCTGATCGAGCAAGTCGCGGCGGCAAACAAGAATACCGTTGTGATCCTCAACACCGGCTCGCCCATTACCATGCCCTGGCTGGATCAGGTCGCCGCCGTGGTGCAGGCATGGTATCCGGGCCAGGAATGCGGCAACGCTATCGCCGATATCCTCTTTGGCGATGTCACGCCATCGGGCAAACTTAGTCAGACGTTCCCCGCGCGCCTGGAGGACAATCCTGCCTTTATCAACTACCCTGGCGAAAATGGTCGCGTCTACTATGGCGAAGGTCTGTTCGTCGGCTATCACTATTATGAGAAGAAGGACATTGCGCCCTTGTTCCCGTTTGGCTTTGGTCTTTCCTATACAACTTTCGGCTACAGCAACCTGCGCCTGAGCAGCACACAAATCGGCCCGGATGATACGCTGAGTGTAATGGTTGATGTTACCAATACGGGTCAGCGCGTGGGTAAAGAGGTGGTGCAATTGTATGTTCAGGACGCAACGTCCAGCTTGCTGCGTCCCAATAAAGAACTCAAGTCATTCGCGAAGGTACAGCTCGTGCCGGGCGAGACAAAGACGGTGACGCAGAGCATCGCAAGAGATGCTCTGGCCTACTATGATGATCTTGCTCAGCAGTGGGTGGCAGAAGCGGGAGAATTCGTAGCTCTGGTCGGCTCGTCGTCGCAGGATATCCGGGCGACGGCGACGTTTACCCTCACGACAACGAGCCGGTGGTAAGAAGATTGGCATTCTTATCCGCGTCTTTTCCAGGCAATAACTGACATAGGCAAGGCAGAGAATAGCAGGTAGAGGCATAGTAATAGAGCGCCGACAGCGAGCGCGATCTCAGCCGTGCTGGCGGGGGCGACCGGCGTGATGGGCGCGATAGGAGGGACGTGGATAGTGTGGACGATTGTAATCGGGTTCGCACGAACCCATATGACAAAGTGTTTTATTGTTGCCAACGAGTATGGTTGTTGCCTCAACATCTGTGCTGCATGTACTGACTGATACCGTTGCACAATGAGAGAATTCGTAAGAAACACGCTATCCGATAAGACATTTTGCGCTGACGCAACTGCGCGCGTGGGTGAAGGCGCGGGCTGCCGAGGCAGGAAATACTGTGCCAGCAGCAGCAGGGGGATCAGGCAACATAGCAGCTTTACGAGCGTAAACGCGGAGCGGTGCGCCTGGTCGCGCACCATCTTTTGGCGTTCATCGAGATAGCGTTCTGGCACGGCCATGATGTCGCCGGTCACATGACGCAAAAATCCATACCAGATGAGCAAGCAGATGCAGCAAGCTCCCAGCACGAAGACACTGTCGTCTTGCCGCGTCCGCTCTCTCCGACGAGCGCCATGACCCGGCCTGGATAGAGCGCGAGCGAGGCGTCATCAACTGCATGGACGCCCTGCTTTGTACCAAGCGGGTTGGCCTGGCGCAGCGGGAATATTTTCCGCAGATGTTCCGCTTCCAGAATTGGTTGGGCTTGCTCCGACGTGTTTATTGCAGTTCCTGCCGACTGATCGAGAATTTCCATTAGACGCTACTCCCTTCTGCCAGGGTTTCGTATTTCATTGCCATGTCGGCAAGCGTTGGCGATTCAGCCTTGAACGCGGAATTATAGAGATGGCAAGCAATGACCTGTCCGCTATTTGTCGCTGTTGCAGACTGCAATCATGGTATGATTATGCCTGAGAGCAATTGCCTTCGCGCATCGCTCTGGCAAGCGTATGCCATGTGGACGCATGGAGGAAAATAGGATAAGGATACATGAGTACGATTTACCGCAATAGCCCTCTACCGCGATACTTTCAACTGAAAGAGATTATGCGCGAGCGCATTCGCAGCGGCGATTGGAAGCCAGCAGACCTCATCCCTTCAGAGCGCGAGCTGGGTGAAACCTATGGGATCAGTCGTATGACGGCTCGCCAGGCCATCACTGAACTGGTGAACGAAGGGCTGCTCTATCGCGAGCAGGGCAAAGGAACCTTCGTCAGCCAGCACAAGATCACCCAGCAGTTGATCCGCCTCACCGGATTCACTGAAGATATTCGCACGCGCGGACAGCGGCCAGGCACGAAAGTGCTTTCGGCCCAGATGTATCCAGCCGACGAGACGACGGCGGAACGGCTGCGCATCAAAGCGGGAGACATGCTTTTCCGTCTGCAAAGGTTGCGCCTTGCCGATGGCGAACCTCTGGCTATTGAGTTATCACTGATCAGCTTTAAGGGCTGCGAGCGGCTGCTGGAAGAAGACCTGGAGAACAACTCCTTGTACCAGGCGCTTGAGACAAAATATGGCCTGCCGCCCATGGAAGCCGAACAAGAATTGGAGGCGGGTTTAGCGGGAAACGAAGAAGCGCATCTCCTGAAAATACCGGTTGGTAGTGCGGTTCTCTTCACACGCCGCACAACTTACACCGAGCGCAATCAACCAATTGAGTACGCCAGGTCCGTGTACTGCGGCAATAAGTACACCTTCTACACGCATATGAAGCGGGAGCAATTAATGCCATGAGCGATTCTTCTAAAGGCAGGCAAAAACATGGGCAACTACACTGACGGATTAACCCTGGATGAGCAAATCGGCCAGGTACTCGCCGTGGGCTTTCCAGGCATAACGCCCTCACAAGATGTCAGTGATCTCGTGCGAGACAATCACATTGGCAACATTATCCTCTTTTCGCGCAATATTCAGGATGCTCGCCAGACACTTGCGCTGACGAACAGCCTGCAAATGCTGGCGCAAAAGGCGGGGCAACGTTTCCCACTGCTGATCATGGCCGACCAGGAAAACGGTATTGTGCATCGTCTTGGGCCTGATGCCACCACATTTCCCGGCAATATGGCGCTGGGTGCGACTCATTCAGAAGATATTACCCGCGCTGTAGGGCAAGCTACCGGCGAGGAATTACACGCGCTCGGCATCAACGTGAATCTGGCCCCCGTTGCCGATGTCAACAACAACCCGGCTAATCCAGTGATCGGCGTGCGCTCGTTCGGCGAAGATCCGTGCCAGGTCGCTCGCTTCGTGGACGCCGCGGTACAAGGCTTGCATAACGCAGGGATCATCTGCACGCTAAAGCATTTTCCCGGTCATGGCGATACGGCAACCGATTCTCACCTCGCTCTCCCGACCATTCCGTATGACATGCAGCGACTTGAAACGCTTGAACTGGTTCCCTTCAAGAGCGGCATCGCGGCAGGCGCGGACTGCGTGATGACCGCGCACATCGCCTTCCCCGCTATTACGGGACAGGATGCGCTCCCCGCGACCCTCTCACCTGCCATTGTGCGAGAGTTACTGCGCCGGCAACTCGGCTTCAACGGCGTGATCATCAGCGATTGCCTGGAAATGGATGCCGTCGCGGCAACGATCGGCAGTGAGCGAGCAGCAGTGATGGCCTTGCAGGCAGGAATTGATCTCGTCCTCGTTTCCCATCACCCTGACCGCCAGCGCACCGCCTTCGCGGCTATCTGCGCGGCAGTGCAGAATGGCACGCTCGCTCTTGAAACGGTTACGGAGGCAGCAGAGCGCGTCATGCAACTCAAAGCGCGCTACCTCTCGTGGGAGACGATCCCATCTCCAACCACAATAGAAATGCCCATTCAGATCAGCAGCGAGTCGCACCAACGCTTGAGCGACGAAGCCTACGCCCTTTCGACAACCTTGATTAGAGATGAAGACGCGCTTTTGCCTTTGTGCCTCAAACCTACGGAACGAATTGTGGTGATCTCGGCACGGCGCGCGACAATGACAAAGGTTGAGGACAAATTCTACTCGGATGAACTGCTCGCAGCCATCCTGCGGAACTACTGCCCGCGTGTAGACATCGCCTCTGTGCCTGATCTCGACGTGGATAATGGCGGCGCAGAAATCTTGCAGGCGACGTGCGATTCCGATGTGATCGTGATGGCGACGGTGAATGCGCACCTGGATCGGCTACAGGCGCGGCTTATGCGCGCCCTGGTGCAATCGGGACGGCGCGTTATCGGCATCGCGGTACGCAATCCTTACGACTTGCTGGCCTTTCCACAGCTTCGCACCTCTATCGTCACCTATGAGTATACCCGGTCCGCCCTGGTTGCCGCTGCTCGCGTGCTTTTTGGCGAACAAGAGGCATCCGGGCAACTGCCAGTCAGTTTGCCAGGATTATATACAGGCGGCTACCGCTGGCATCAATCGTGATCTCCCATCGTGATCCTGAAGCCGCGTCCCTGAGAGAAGAGCGCATCATCATCAACGAGCGACAACCTCACTGCACATCTACCCACCTGACGCCTGTTGCCGCGCGCTCCAGGCGGCCAATGCCGGGTATATGCGCGGCCACGAGCAGCGCGTTATCGGCCAGAGCCGCTTCCGCAAACGCTGAACGGCTGGCGATATTGGTGGCGACGTCATCCCATATGCTCATCCACGAAGGATGTTCAACTTCAGCCGGATGGTGATAGAGGTCGCCCAGGCAATAGCATGTCTGACCCTGCGAAGAGATGCGAACAATCTGATGCCCTGGCGATTCCCCAGGAGCGGCGATAAGTTTCACCTCCACGGTGAGGTCGCGATCACCTTCTACCAGTTCCAATAAACCCGCCTGCTGGAGGATGCCAAAGGTGCGACTGTCCGCCGAATCGGGATCGCGCAGCGCCTCTTGCGTTTCGGCATAGTCCCAATCCGCCTTGCCGAGGAAGCAGCGCGCGCGCGGAAAACTGGGTACATACCGTCCAGCGCGTTCCTGGGTGATCCCGGCATAGTGATCGAAGTGAGCATGAGTAACCACCAGATGCGTAATATCTTCCGCGTGGATGCCGAGTTCAAGCAGTTGGGTCAGCACATCCGGCGGCGGCTGATAGTCCGCGGGCGGCGCATAAGGAGAGTCAGGCGACGTGGAAAGAGCAAAGTTGTTGGCATCAACCATCACCGATGCGCCAGGGAGCGCGATATGGACGCACTGGCTGGGAAAGAACAACGGCTGATCGAAGATACCAGTATAACGAGGCCGCCATTCACTTTCCGGCACGTTCGAGATTTCGGCTAACACGAGCTGCACATCGCCTGTATTGATGATAGAGATCGTTGCCGCTCCGAGCGCAATGCTGCGTATGTGACTCTTCATAACCCCCCCCTTTTTCTGTAGGCAAATAAGGAATAGATGAATAGATATGCTCTATCATACACCCTGTCTCAGCATTATGACCAGTTGGGGCATAAAAAAACCCCACCCTGGGCGGAGAGTGAGGGCAAATCTGCCCGCCCAGGATGGGTATGACAAGGCTAAGCCTGCGCGATCGTCCGCGCGGGTTTAGACACTGAGTACGTTGAGGGTATTGGTATTGTCGTCGGTGAAGAAGACCTCCAGGTTGCCCATAGCGTCTCTGGCCGCCGCAACCCCAAAGAGCGCCGAGCCATTGCCGGTTTGTGGGTCTACCGGCACGTTGTCAAGCTGGCGCACACCGACTGCCTGGCCCTGCGTCAAATTCAGTTCTACCAGGTTGTTATTGCCCAGGTTGATCACCAGGAGATCGCCGTTTAACGGATTGACAGTCAAGCCACCGGGCATGTTCAATGGCTGCCCCTGGAAGACTGTGATGCCTTTGCTAGTAGAGCGCATTCCGCTCGTGTTGATGGTGGAGCTATTCGGATAAGCTGCCACGCGGTTCGTCGCGGGATCAACAGCAAGCAGCACATCGAAGTAGCGATGTCCTCCGATACGCAGAGACGACACCCAGGTGATATTGTCCTTCGCTCCGCCTTGCACAGGCGTGAGTTGACCAATCTGGAAGGCGCGGAAGATCGGTCCTCTATTGCTGGGAATCACATCGATGCGAACGATCGTCGCATTGCCTGCATTGGTGATGAAGAACGAGTCAACTGCGCCATCCCGGAGATTGCGCACACCTTGATTAAACGCCTGGCCCCAGGGCATGTCGAACAGTCCGCTGGTGATAGTGTCTTCAACGCTGCCGTTTGAGCGGAACACTTGCACATTATTGCCCGAAAAGTTTGACACCCAGTCGGTTCCAGTCAGCGTGTTGAAGGCTTCGAACGCTGGTCCTTTGGTACCCGTGGTGGATGTTGTGTTGAACAAGAATCCTGGGCCTTTGCCGCCAGGGAAACGTATCAGGGTTGTTCCCGTCTCATTGGCTCCAAAGTTTGTTACTATCACATCACCGGGTCTGAGAGAGCCATTCACCCTGTTCGGAGCAATAGCGATCCCGTAAGGGTTGGCATCGACAGTGACCGTGTGTCCCTGCCCATTCACAACGAATGACGTACTGCCTACCACGGAAATCCTATTCAGATTGTTAACCGTGGTGGCAAATCCCTGATTATTGTTGTTGTTATTATTGTTGGTAGTGGTGGTGGTGACGGTAATGTTGTTGTTCGTGGTGTTAGCAGTATTGGATCCAAAGACGTGAGCCGGGCTGTCTGCATGGGTGATATTGCGGCCAAGAGAAATCACGGCGGCAAGCACCACGGCCAGTAATAGAACACCCGAAATGGCGGCTATGAGACGACGCTTTCGCAAGTGTTTACTCCTTTTGTCCAGTACAATAGGTACGGAATCATTATTCCACTGGTTGGTTTCTCTGTGTTTGGTCAATTGCGTATCCTTTCGTTCTGAGTCTATGGGTTTGGTGTATTTGTTGGTGGAGCAGTTGGGCTGACCGTTGGCACGGCAGTCGGGCTGGCTGCTGGCGGTGTTGTCGGTGTTGATGACGTTCCTGCCGTCGGCGTAGTGGCAGATTGAGTGGCCGTAGGAGTAGCCTGCGGCGTCCCGCCGTTATTGGCGGAGACCGTACCCAGCGTTGCCGTTCCTGTCGTACCATTCGCGGCGACGGAGCCGCAGCCGACGATAGGTTTTGCTGCTTGAGTCGGATCAGTCACTGTAAAAAACCAGTTGGCGGGCAAGGCTTGTAAACTCTGCAGGTTGTTAATCACCGCGTTAGCGGCGTTGTTCCCCTGACCATCTGTATCCTCGATCTGGGTGAAAAATGGCGCATTTGTACAACTGCCAGTTGCGATATTGACATCGATTTGCTGATTCGGATGGTTTGGATAGACGATGTTCAACGCAACCTGGGCGTTGCCGGCATTGGTATCGAGGGTGATCGTAGCAGTTCCCGTGGCGATTTGCTGGACGCCGCCGACGCCAGTGTTTCCACCAGTAGACGTCGTGCCAGTCGTAATAGTGGCACCGATAACGACACCGTTGCCATCCGTCTGGAGTGTGACCGGGTTTGCCATGTTGATGAGCGCCCCACAATTGAGGAGCGTGAAAGACTGGTTGAAACGCATCGCCAGGAAGGTGAATAGCGAATTAGCCATAGCCGGAGCGGGCGATGTTGCATTGACCGTCAGCGTTTGATCCAGTTTGATACGCGGCAGGCCCGTATTGACGAGATTCTGACAATAAGTCGTGCCGCTGGCTTGCTGGGTATTCCAGGCGGGCATCTGATCAGCACCGAGCCGGTACAGATTCGTTTTGAACAGGTTCTGGTTGCCGTTGTCGAGTGTCATAGGGTCCGTCAGCGGAAGCAGCGCAACAGGCGCTTTCTGACCGGCGGCTGCCTGCAACTCGTCTAATGGATAGGCCGGAACCACAGCGCCATTGTCGGCCAGATTCGGCGCTGTCCAGGGCTGGCAGCCCAGCGCGGGATCGATGAAATTGGTGAGCAAAGCGTTATCGCTCGGATTGCCCAGGACGGCCGCGTTCTGCAACTGCGCCTGATTAGCCGCCGAGAACTGTGCAATTTGACCATTTGCCGTCGCCAGGTACTGCGTTTGCACGTTGTCGCTCTGATCCTGATCTACCACGCTGAAATCGCGTGTCGTTGGGCAGACCTGACCGTCTTTGGCAGTTCCTAACGCGGGAACGTGGACTCTACCGGCACGAATCGCCCGATTCACCGCTGAGAAGAAGGCAGTCGCGTTGCAGTAGGAAAACTGGCCGAAAACAGAGCCAGGCAGACCATTGACGCAGCGTGCCTGCCTTAGCGTGTCTCGAGTAGCTCCTTGCTGCGTCAGGTTGTTGCCGTTAAAGCCGAACCAGAGACCAACCACCGCTCCTTGCTGCAATGTGGGTACTGTAGGTTGAACGGCCGGCTGTGTTCCCTGGTCGATGATCAGCGGGCTATACACGCTGAAGGTATCCGCGCGCGGATCGAAGATAACGCCCTGCACGAAGGCGCTTTGATTGGCATTGGCTTCGTTGCACGGGCCATCGGCCGGGTTTGTGGCAACGAGTTGGTATGGAGTTGCCAGCCCTTGTGCGGAGAGCGGATTCGCCGGTATAATCAGCGTACAATTCATATTGGGGGTTGCTGCCCCGGCGGCGTGGGAGGCTGTCAAGCGGGAAACAATCACCGTGGCAGCCACCGCGAGAAGCAGCGTTAATGCCACTCCCGCTCCAATAAGCATGAGCGGTGAGAAGCGTCTGCGATACGCGGTTCCATAAGGCGAAAAGGATAGTTGTCGCTTACGCATGTGTTCTGCGTACTCCTTTCATGTGGACCCCATCAAATGTGTCCAACCTTCATACACCAGAGATAGAAAACATGTTGTCCTGTAAAGAGGACGACATAAGGACATGTCTTTCTACTATCACGCGCAAAGATGGTAATTTTTCCGTCAGTACCCAATTGTCCTGGTATCAGGTCAGGCCACCTTTGGAATGATGGCATATTTTGCATTGTGCCGAGACACGTTGAGGAAATATGCACAGGTATGAAAGTGATGCAAAAGAAGAGAACTCGCAGTCTGCCATGAGAGAGCCTGATAGAAAAGTACTAACTGTTCGTTAAGAAAACGCAAACCAGGCTTATGGCAACACCAAAAAATGCTATAGTATGCAATCTGCGCATGAAATACGCAGATTGCATACTATAGCATTTTTAGATAAATGGGCCCAGCTGGATTCGAACCAGCGGCCTACCAGTTATGAGCCGGCAGCTCTAACCGCTGAGCTATGGGCCCCCGCGCCGCCTATTATAACATGCCGACGATTTGTTGGGAAGGGGGAAAAAAGTGTGGCTCTCCATTTTCCCCAGAAAGATAGAGAGCCAAAAGTGTGACTTTCGGCCAAATCTGTCCGTTTTTCATGCAACATCTCTCTCAAAGTGTGCTATAATGAGTCCAGCTTAATATACGAGGGTCTTGATTGACTCAATACGTGACTGAAACGGTTGAGTTTGGATCGATTGAGAGAGCGAGAGAGTACGAGAAGCTGGCAGGAAGCAATCGCAGGCAGAAAGATGAAAGGCTCACAATTCGTTCGCGCCGCTCAGGAGCGGGCGGGGAGCATTAATTTCTTCGAATACCTATCCCGGATGAACCGGGGCAATAACACTAATCAAGATGCATTTGCATCCTGCAGCGTAGGTATCTACGCACAAAAGACCCATATTCTTCGGGCCGCGCCATCGCAACCGGTGGCGCGGTCAATAATTTTCCCAAATCAGGGAGGCATTCAATGCTGAATGAAGTGACGATACGTATTGGTGGTGAGTCGGGCGAAGGCACCATCTCAGGAGGCGATCTCCTGGCCCTGGCCGCAGCCAGGTGGGGGTATCATGTGTATACCTTCCGTACCTTTCCCGCGGAAATTCTCGGCGGCCCTTGTTTGTTCCAGGTGCGCATTAGCAGCGATCACCCCGTCAAATCAATGGGCGATTGCGCAGATGTGCTTGTCTGCTTGAACAAGGAAGCCTATGACCGCAGTGTTCACGAGTTGCGTCACGGCGGCGTCCTGATCTACGATCCTTCAGATTTCACGCCGGAAGCTGGCGATTTTATCACCTATGCCATTCCGTTTAATGAGATTGCGCGCAAACAGGTTCAGTTATTCCAGACCAAGAATATGGTGATGCTGGGGGCTCTTTCCGGCCTGTTTGGGCCGCCGTTGGAAGCTATCTACCAGGTAGTCGAGTCGAAGCTCTCCAAATCACGCAAGGCGAATCCCATATTAATGGAGAAAAATACGCTGGCATTGCAGATAGCCCGCGACTATGTGACGCAGACGTTGACGAAGCGCGACCCGTATCAATTAGGCACTGCGGAGAAGGCGGACCGCCTGGTAATGAACGGCAATCAAAGCCTGGTTGCCGGAGCGCTGGCGGCGCAGTGCATGTTCTATGCTGGTTATCCGATTACGCCGGCCAGCGATATCATGGAGTCGCTTGCCAAAGAACTGCCACTGATTGGCGGGACGTTCTTGCAGGCGGAGGACGAAATCGCTGCATTGGCCGCCATCGTTGGGGCCTCATTCGGCGGCGTGCGCTCGATGACGGCAACCTCTGGCCCCGGCCTCTCGCTCATGACCGAGCTGATCGGCTACGCTTCGATGGCCGAGATTCCCGTCGTCATCGTCGATGCCCAGCGTGCCGGCCCCAGCACGGGTATGCCTACTAAAATGGAGCAGTCCGACCTGAGCTTCGCGCTCAACGCCAGCCATGGCGATACCCCGCGCATGATTGTAGCCCCGGCCAACGTTACTGATTGTTACTCGCTGATAATCCAGGCATTCAATATGGCCGAACGCTATCAGATGCCGGTGATTCTCCTGACCGACCAATCCCTGACTGCTCGTGTTGAAAGCGTCGAGCGCAGCGCATTCCGTCCGATGGCGGTCGAGCGCCGCATGGAGTACAGCCCGAACAGCGCGAATGGAGTCAATGGCGCGTCCGCCAACACGCAGAACAACGGTCACGTGGGCGCGGCTCAAGATGCTCATGAATATGCTCGCTACGCCTATACCGCGAGCGGCATTTCCGCCATTTCTACGCCCGGACCGGGAGCGCATCCTTACTCCGCTACCGGACTCGAACACGATGAACATGGACACCCAGACTATGAGCCGGAAGACCATATGGCGATGATGGAGAAGCGTTTCCGCAAGCTCGATATCGCTGCCGAAGAACTGCCGAGGCCGCAGAGGTACGGTGATGTTGATGCCACCATCGGCATTATCGGTTGGGGCTCCACAGAAGGGGCCATTCAAGAAGCCGTTGACCGCGCGCGCGAAAAAGGCTATAAAGTCGCCTCTTTGCATCCGCGTGTTTTATCTCCTTTACCGGATCGCACGATCCGTGATTTTATTCGTTCCGTCAAAACAGTCATTGTACCGGAGTGCAATTATTCTGGTCAACTTGCCAACTTGTTGGGAGCCAAATATGGCCTCCAGGCCATTCGCGTCAACAAGTTTGGCGGTATTCCCTTTACCGCCGGTGAAATCCTGCGGGCAATCGAGGAGGTTAGTTAATTTTGGTACAGTCAGCAATCAGCCTTACACTTAAGGATTACAAAAGTGAAGTCAAGCCTACCTGGTGTCCAGGCTGCGGCGACTTCGGAGTGCTGAACGCCGTCTATCGCAGTCTCGCCGAATTGCAACTGCCGCTTGATGAAACGGCGATCATCTCCGGTATCGGTTGCTCCAGCCGTTTCCCGCACTTTATGAGTACCTTCGGGATGCATACAGTGCATGGCCGCGCACTGCCGGTCGCTCAGGGCTTGAAAATGTCTCGCCCCGACCTGACTGTGGTGGCTGTCGGCGGTGATGGTGACATGTTCAGTATCGGCGCGGGCCATCTGATCCACGCAGCGTTGAGAAACATTGACATTACCGTAGTCGTCATGGATAACGAGATTTATGGTCTCACCAAAGGCCAGACCTCGCCAACCTCGCCGCATGGTCACATTTCGAAGTCTACACCTTATGGCTTGCTGGCTTCGCAGTTTAACCCGATCGCCACTGCCCTCTCACTCAATGTCAGCTTTGTTGCGCGCGGCTACTCCGCCAAGCCCAAAGATCTGGCCGCGTTGATTCAACAAGGCATAAGACACAAAGGATTTTCCTTTATTCAGGCGCTCAGTCCGTGTCCCACGTTCTACAACACGTTCAATACCTGGGACGAGGCCGTGGCTACTTTGCCCGCTGATCATGATACTCATGACCGCGGTAAAGCGATGACATTAGCCCTGGAGACGGAAAAGCAATACCTTGGCGTTTTCTTCCAGGAAGATCGCGCGACGATGGATCAGACAACCCACGAGGTAGTTCATCAGCAGGCGAAGGAATTTGAGATCGGTTCGTATATTGCTCGCTTTGTATAGCGAACAGTTCCGAAGGCGATACCAGGATCAAGGGCAGGCGCAAAACCTGCCCTTGTGTTTTTGTTTTTGGTCGAACGTTATCTGGCTAGTGCCAGGAATGTGATGCGCTATCTTGCGATATTTGCACCGCGCTAATCACAGCCTGGGTGAATTTTTCTCCGCAGGGACGGCAGAAAAGTCCACTTTCGTTGTGATAAGAACCGCCGATAGCCGTCAGTTGATGTTCGGCCGGCGCTCCACACCATTCACAGCGACTCCCGCGCGGAACGGAATCGACAGAGACAGGTTGGCGGAATTCGTTGTTCGACATGGATTTCCCTCCAGGTTTTAGATGGTCAGGTGTACCACACGCCACTACAAAAGTTGCTATTGCTCGTTTTGGCGGAGCAGAGGTAGAACGTTCGCACAAACGTAACAGCATATAGGTACGGTGATACGAAGCTACAAAAACGCGCACCATCGCCCGGAAGCTCCGTTGCTTCATTAAGTGGCTCTCTGTGGAAAAGTGTCTCTATCCTTCGTGGCCGTTGTGTAATAACTATATCACAATCCTGCAAGATGTGCCAGGATTCCTGGAAATGTTGTGGAAGCGGCAAAAGAGTGCGAGCGAAAAGCCTTTCGTTCGCATTCGCTTGCCGCTTTCTTATCTATTGATCTCAATTAATAAGACCCAGGCGTCCACGAAAGCAAAACAAAAAAGAGAAAAGCGTCGCCGACGCTCCCACCTCGGCGACGAATAAATTGTTCCAATCGGCCATGGCTTACTCCTTACTTAAATCTCGTGTGCCAGTAGTATATCCTATCAGACCCAGGGCGTGCCGGGTTGCTTGAGGGCATTCTGCATGAGTCTAGCAGTAGCTTCCAGGTCATCCTGCACGAGGGTAATGAAGATGTGTTCTTTGTTTGTGAAGTAGTGGTAAAGCAGCCCGTAACTGATGTCAGCCGCCGTCGCAATGTCCGCCATTTTGGTCGCGGAGAATCCTTTGCGCGCAAAGATGCTCACCGCGGCATCAAGTATCTTTTTTCGCTGTTCCTGGCGGATGCGCTGGTTGCTTGCTTCTGTGCGCGGTGACATGCGGTGCGCCTCCATTCAGTGATATTCGCTTCTCAGTACGGCCTGGTTAGCGTTCTCGGCCTGGAGAGAACCGCAGGAACCGCGAAAACCAGGGTTTCTGCACAGACGGCTGAGATACGGCCAGATGAACGCTTGAGTTGCGGCTGACCGGAACAGTGCTGCCCATTTCAGGAGCCAGCGCGCCGTCTGCCTGGGAAGGCGAAAGGCCGAGGCTAAGGTCATCGCCGTTTGGCCGCGCGAAGTTATCTAAGGATCCATCCCAATTGTCAAGATTGCCATCAAGTTTATCTTCATGATGTACCGGTTCATGAGGATTGGGCAGATCAGCAGGAGCAACGTTGCCAACTATCGCTTGTTGCAGAATCTGATCCCGCCGCATGGGCTGCGTTGCTTGCTTTTCCAGAGCGAGCCGTTCGTCAACTTCTTCCAACAAACGCGCGATTTCTGGGCGCAGTGCGAGATTGTCTCGCGGAATGCGCGTCCACTGCGCCAGTGCGGCGGGATAATAGCCAGCGCGATAACAGTAAAGGCCGAGCATAGCGCGCGCATCGTAGATATTCATACGATGCCAGAGAGCATATTCCTCGGCTGGGGTTTCGATCACATCTTCGCTGGCCTCAATTACCTCAACCAGATGAAAGAGTGGAAGGCCCATCACGCGATAGGGATAGCCGTAGAAGAGCGCGAGCCTACGCCGCCGCGTGCGTTCAGCCGGGTGCTTGCCCACAAAATATTTGCGCGTCCACGAGCCGCTTGACCAGACCAGCCAGGCCAGGATTAAGACAAGAATACGGCCCAGGTAACGTTCCCAGGTCTGCGGGGCTGTGCCGACCATCACGCCCAGGATGGCGAAACAGGCTCCCAACGCCCATGCTCCATAAACAAGCCGACGCCGGTCCCAGCCGAGCAGATCAAAATGCTGGTGAAGCGGCGTTGCCAGGAACGGCTTAGGAAATTCCGTGTGCGGGATGAACGTGCGCATGCTGGTAAAGCGCAGCACTTGCAAGCGATTGCGAAAGAAGGGGGTCAGCACTTTAGCGGAGATCAGCGCCGAGAGACCCTCAAGGACAAACGCGGCTCCCACCATCAATAGGAGGAATTCCTGGCGCGAGAAAATCGCGATCATCGCCAGCATTCCGCCCAGCGCTAATGCGCCGCTATCGCCCATGATGATCCTGGCCCGGCGTTTGGCCGAGCCGCGCCGTGCAGCATAAGACGACGGCCAGTTTAATGGGAGATAGCCCAGCGTGCCGCCCGCGCAGAGCAGCGAAAGTACTTCCAGGACGATGCCTTCCGGGTGTTCAGAATTGATGTTGCCGGTGATGATGATGCCGAAGGCCAGCGCCGCGCTGAAGACGAGACCGCCGGAGAGTCCGTCCAGGCCATCACTGAAATCCACCGAGAGCGAAGTCAGGCTGCCAATGACGCCGGTGATGAGAACAAGGATGGGCAGCCAGAGGAAGTAGGCTACCTGCCCAAACATCACGTAATCTTGACAGTAGCCTAGCGCGGGTTTATAGCCCCTGGGACACAATAAAGGGCCAAGAATGGGCAGATCGATATATGGGCTATATGGTAATCGCCCGCTTGATAGCGAGAAAAAATAGAACAGCGCGACGGCAGCCGAGACGAGAAATACTCCCACAAATTTTGAGCGCTGCGAAAGCCCTTCCTCGCTGAAAACTTTGTGCCAGTCGTCGACAAAGCCAAGCACCATAAAGCAGAATGTCGCGCCCAGGCCGATAACGAGCAGCGTCCACTGGTAGGAAGAAAATTTGAAGATGAAGCCGGAGCCAACACCGGCAGCCTCGATCGCGAGAACAAGGGACGGCCCGCCAACGAGCGGCAGTTCGATCGTCTTTACTTCTCGCCCACTACCTGGGAGGAAATCGGCGCGACGGGGGCCGGGTTTATGTTCGCCGCTGCGAAACTTTGGAAACAGAAGCATAGCAGCGCTACAGAGTAATAAGCTCAGCGCTGCACAAGCGATAAAAGTCAATACTAACCATAGAAAGACCATAAACACTCCCAATAGCGAAAAACGGCCCGCCGACCCTACTTATTGAAACGGGAAACGAGTTACAGCGGTAACGTAATATGACTACAATGGCTCTTCCTTCACTTCTTCAGAAGGTTGTGCAATGCTTCACGAGCGACCCGGCGATCATCCCAGGGCAGTTTCTCTCTTCCTATAATAATACTTTGTTCGTGTCCTTTGCCGGCCAACAATACCGTATCGCCCGCGCGCGCGCGGGCGAATGTCTCCGCGATGGCTTGTTTGCGATCCGCGATACAAAGAAAATCATGGCCCTCTTGCTTACCAATGGCTTTCGCGCCTCCGGCGATTTCCTGGAGGATACGTTCGCGATCTTCTTCGCGCGGATCCTCATCAGTAATAACGAAGAAATCGGCCATTTGCGCGGCAATACGGCCCATAATGGGTCGTTTTTGTAGATCGCGCTCGCCAGCAGAGCCAAAGACGACCATCAGCATTCCAGCGGTGAGCGGGCGCAAAATTGCCAGCACCTTTGCCAGGCTATCCGGCGTGTGAGCGTAATCGACAATCACGCTGAACGGCTGCCCTTCCTGGATAGTTTCCATCCTGCCGCTGACGCCAGTCACTTTTGCCAGTCCTTCTGCGATTGCTGCGGGTTTCACACCCAGGCTACAGGCCACCGCGATAGCCGCCAGGCAGTTGCTCACATTGAAACTCCCTACTAAGCGAGTCTCAATCGCGACCTCCGCGTCCGGCAAGATGGCGCGGAAGCGCGTCGTATGGGCGTTGAGTTGCACATCTACAGCGCGCACCAGCGCCGTTTCAGCAAAACCATAACTGAGAATGGGGACGCGGCAATGTGGCTTGAGATATTCGTAGCTTGTATCGTCGCGATTGAGGATAGCGCGGGGCTGTATGCCCAATCCTTTGTCGCGCTCCGGATCGAGCATGTCGAAGAGGCGTGCTTTAGCGCGGCGATAGTTTTCCAGCGTCTGATGGAAATCCAGGTGTTCATGCGTAATATTCGTCACCACGCCGATATCGAAGTCACAGCCGCGCACGCGCTGGAGTTCCAGGCCATGTGAAGTTGACTCAATAATTGCGTGTGTGGCGCCGTTATCAAGCATTTGCCGCAAAAATTGCTGCACTTCCTGAGCTTCCAATGTGCTTTGTCGCGTCGTATTTTCCCATTCGCGCCCGGCCAGGCGAAAATTCGCAGTCGTCATGAGGCCGGTGCGCGCTCCAGCAGTTTCCAGTATCGCGCTGATCAGGTTGCTGGTCGTCGTTTTGCCGTCGGTTCCCGTCACGCCGATGGTGCAAAGTTGCCGCGCCGGGTAGCCATAATAAGCGCAAGCAAGGTCGGCCAGTGTGATACGAATATCTCCTACCTCAATATATGGAATCGATAGACTGTGTTCTATCCCAGGTGGCAGAGCTTCGCCAATAGCGGCAACAGCGCCGCGCCGCGCCGCCTCGGTGATGTAGAGGCGACCATCGGTATGCGTACCGGGAACGGCGATGAATAACGCTCCCGGCCGCACTGCCCGCGAATCATACGCCAGCATAGTGATGTTACTATCGTTTATTTTGCTGTCAGGGGGCGCAATGACTTGCGTCCCTACGGAATCCAGCAATGTTTGTAATTGCATAGTTGCTCTCAACTAGTAAAATTGGGTGCGCGTTCGATGATAAGGACGCATGTCGGCGCTGTTCTGAGCCAGCAGCCAGAGGCGCTGATCAATCTCGGCAGCGGTAAGCGGATAATCCAGTGTGAGTAATTGTCGCCGCAAAAACTCGCAGGCCCAGATAGTGGCGGCACGAATCTCGATTTCCTCTTCGCTGCCCTCGGCCAACACACTCTGGCTATCGACCTGCTGGGCAAGCTCAGGAGCATAGTCCAGGATGCCAAAATGACGCAGCGCTTGTGGCACTTTATAGTCGGCAAAGGCTGTGAGTTGGTCCATATCGGTAATCTTGCCCCAACTTTGCCCTTTGAACGCACTCTGTATATCAGAGACGCACAATTGGGCGCGCTTGTAAAAACGTACCGGCTGGCCGCGATAGAGAGCCACATCGTGAAACGAAGAGAAATGCAGGGTGATCAACAGCGCCAGCTTCACAGCGTTGCTTTCGGCTGCCGTGATGACGTTGGTAAATTGACCATCGAACTGTTCGAGTAGCACGCGCCCAACCTCGCGCGCATTCTGCAAACGTTGCTCAAAGAGCGGGATAGTTTGCTCGCCGCGAAAGATTGAGGCCAGCGTCTCGCTGCTCAACTGTGCGAGAAATGCCGCGTCCCACAACGGTAAACCATCTTCTATGGCCCGCGTGAGCGCGGCGGCTTCGGCAAGATAGCCATTGAGCGTTTCGCCTTTGTATGTGATACGCCAGCGCGGTTGATCTTGCTCGGCCCAGAAACAGAAATTCATCGCGTCGAGCGCGAGAATCCAGTTCGCGCTGCGCTCCGTGCCGTCGAAAAAGTGATAGCGTTCGTACGCGGCGGGCCACGCGGGAGCGTCAGGGGCATGTGTTGTTCGCTCCTGTGACCAGCGCCGGGCCACCTCTACCACTCGCTGAGAATTGATCCAGACCAGTTCCCCCTGGGTGATGACTGAATTGGCGCTGCTAAGGACACCCAGGGGATCAGACGTTGGGTGCAATGCTTCTTCATCATCTCCAGGGTCCATCTGACTCTCATTGATCATGATTTTAACCTCTCTAGCTTCTCTATTTTCCCCTGATTGTACAGATGAGAGCCGGTTTCGTCAATGGTTCCTCGTTTGTAGTACATCTGATACATTGATGAGCTATTTCGTATGCTCATTCTCTTGTATATATTTATATATCTAAATATATGCTATTGTCTTTTAGTTATTTTCGTGTATACTTACTCTTGACGTCAGTTACTATAGTTAGGAAAGAAAGGATGTTTTCCTATGGAAGAACAACAGCTTCAAAATTTTGTCCATCGTGTCGTGACAAGTGAAGAGTTGCGCAAGGAACTAGCAAGCGATGCGGCGCTTGTAGTATCGCGAGAGGGCTTTTCGCCGCGACTGGTCAATGTCGTCATGCGTCTCGTGCCGCACCTGGCAATGGAGAAGCCGTTAGAACCGTCGTTGTCCTGGTGGTGGGGTTAAGTTTTCCGGTGGCTGTCCATTATGACAAAGCATGAAGCATCTATCGTCCATCAGGTGGCCGCTCAGCAAGCAATGCTTGCTGAGCGGCTGTTTTGCCTTCTCGCTCCACTGCATCCCGCGCTGCACGCTGACGTCATACGCGCTTTGCAAGGAGAAGGTAAGTTGCTCTATCAGGCTCCGGTTTCTGACGATTCATCCCGACCTCTACCATTTGCAGGGATGTGGGCATTAGTAACCTTCCTGATTGCGCGCTATGTTGCGCCAGATATCGATCCTATCCTGGCTGGTAACGTGGCAATCGCCGTCGAATGCTTTGTATGTGCCACAGACCTGCTTGACGACGTGACTGACGGCGATCAAACCACGACTCTGATCGCCCTGGGATCGGCGCGCGCGCTCAATGTTTCGACCGCGCTGCTCGCGCTGGCTCATCAAGCCATTCTTTCTTTATCTCAACAGCAGAGCGATCCGCAACTCATCCTGTGCTTGCTGGATACATTTGAAGAGGCAACACTCACCGCGGTGAGCGGTCAGCACAGGGATATCCTGTCTGAGCTACAACCGCTTCGCGACTGCACGCAAGAAGAATGCCTGGACATTGCCTCCGCCAAAGCGGGATCGATCATGCGCATGGCTTTCCTGTTAGGCGCGCTTTGCGGCGGAGCGGATGACGCATTGTGTCAACAGCTTTCTGAATCAGGCAGACTTCTCGGTATTGCCCATCAACTTGACAATGACGCGCATGACTTGTATCAACTTCTACAGGAAACGCCTTTCTCTCTGACTCAGAGCAGCAGCGCCATGCCCGCCAGGAGCATAAAATCTGATCTGGAACGGGGAAAGAAGACGCTTCCCATCGTGCTTGCAGCAAGGGATGATAAGACGCTTCAGAGATTCTCTCAACTGACCGATGAGGAAAAGAAAGAACATTTGCGAGCTTTTCAAGAGGCGATCATGACGACCTGGGGCATGTGTTTACTCTATCGAGAACGTGTTCGTGAGCTTTTGCAAGAGCTAGAAGCGAGAAAGCCTGTTGATCTTGCGTTGCTCACGTTACTTGGCCTGACATAATCAGCCGTTTTGCAGTATACGGGGGAATCTACGGGAGTATCTGTATGAGAATGGTTGGTCAGTCACGTACAAGGGCCACACGTACCCTGATCATTTTCTTGAACGTAAGCCTTTATGCTTTCCTGGTCATTCTAGATGGCTTATCTTCTAGTCCAGGCGTCCATGCCCATTCAGCGCTCGCATGGTTGATATGGTTGTCCTTTGGCTTTTCCGCCTTTGTTGCCTTCATCTTCCTCATTGTTGGCAGTTTTGTCTGGCTTTTTGCTCGTAATCGTCCTGTTGCCTGGCTGCTCTTCGGTTTTTCCACCACTGTAATGCTCACCTTTGTCACGGAAACAGCCTCCGTATTGAATTATCGCCCCTTTCTCGCAATCTCCGGCGCGAGCAGTTCTCTGGCTTTTACCTTCTTTGCGCTCTTACTTTTGTTATTTCCGCGTAATCTCCTTGTCCGATCTTCGGTTGCTGTTCAGAATAAGAAGCGACGAGGCATTGCTTTTTTCTGCTCTATCTATATTGCTCTGCTGATTGTGTTATGTACCGTATCATTACTGTCTATTCTTTTTGTGGATGGATTCTTGTTAACGCTGCCATTGTGGCTGACGCTGGGCAACAATGCTTATCACCTACTAGTAATGGGAGGCATCCTGATCACCATTGGCGTTTCGTACAGCCGGACTGCAACATTGCGAGAGCGCCAACAGCAACGCATATTTGTAGCTGGCGTCATCGCAGCATTTGCGCCATTATTGCTACTGACCGTATTTCCTTTAGTTTTGAACGTGCAGCTTTTTTATGTCGATCCCCAACTTAGCACTTTAACGGTCATTCTTTTGCCTCTGACTCTAGGCTATACGATCTTGCGTTATCAGGTTCTGGTTTTCGATCGCTATATTCGTCGGGCTGTCGCCTGGATGACTGGCATCATTGGACTGGTTGGCGTGGGTTACCTGGTAATGATGCTCAGCGATCTTCTTCTGCCAGGCGGGCGGATAGAGACAATTATTGTGGCCGTAATCATGATAGGGATTTTAGGGCCATGTGTCTGGTGGCTTGCGCGTGTGATGACGGAACGTCTTTTCTTCCACGAAATGCGCCTCTATCGCCGTCTCATTGATCGCGCGGATATGATATCAAGCGAGGATTTTGATATCGATGAAGCTGTGCAACTGCTGACAACGGCGGCTCTTCAAGTATTTAAAACGCAAGAGATTTGTCTGTATGTACTGGAAGATGATACCGGTGTGTATCGGCTTTATCCGGCGCTGAAAGAAGCGCAAGGAGAAGACTCTGATCGTGTAAAATTGGCACTGCGTTTGAACGCATCAATCACCGCGATAGCCGATGACTCCGTTGGCGGAACATGGATCAATGTGCGTGATCCGCTTGTTGAACGAGTGGCTTCAGCCAAGCGTTCCTTGATGTTGCATGAACTTACACAACCAGAGCCGACCGGCCTGATGGGTATCAGACGCTATATTGCCGCGAGCGGACCTCTTGACCACACAGACCCCTTGCTTTCGCCTATCTGGGCCAGTGGAAAATTGATCGGGTTGCTTGTGTTGGGCGAGCGTTCCGATCATCAGCAGTATGCCGGGCCTGATCTCGACGCAGCTCAATATTTGCTGGCACGCTTTGCGCCCGCGCTGGAAACGGCCCGTTTATATGCGAAGAGCAAGCGCAATGCCAGTATTTTGAATGCGCTGTACAGCGGCAATACGCTTTCTGTCCAGAGCTTTGCCACAGTTGAGGACGTGGTTCGCGCTTATACCAGAGTGGCTGCTGACGCTATTAAGGCTGGAGCAGAGATCTGGTTGTATACACCGCGCAATCGCGAGTTATCCCACATTGCTCATGAAGGAAACGGCCCGCTTTTAGCAAAGCAGTCGCGTTTAACCTCCTCATCCGAACAGGATTGGATACCCTGGTTTTCCGAGGGAGAGCATTCCGCGTCCTGGGAACAATATTCCGCGGAAGCGCCTCCTTGCCTTTTGGAGCCGCCGCGCTTCTCCTTTGCCTGGCTGCCTTTGTTGGAAGGTCAGGAGCCGCGCGGCGTGCTGGCGCTGACTTATCCACGCCCGCATTTCTTCGCCCAGGAGGAGCGGCACGTTCTGGGGATGTTCGCGCGCCAGTGCGCGGTTGCTATTGAGAATACCAGGATTACGCTCGCGCTGCGCGAGGCATACGAACGGCAGAAAGAGTTAGATCAACTGAAAGATCAGTTCGTGACGACCGCTTCTCATGAGTTACGCACACCACTGACTGCCGTGCAAGGCTATATCGAGTTGCTGGCCGATTTTGGTCAAAGCCTGGACATCGAGTCCCAGGCAGAATTTCTCGCGAAGGCGCGCCGTGGCTGCGACGAGTTGACGTTGATGGTGAATAATATTATGGATGCCAGCCTGGTCGAGACGGAGGCCGAACAGATCAGGTGCAGTCCCGTCTCTGTCGCTGATGCTGTGCAGTCGGTTTTGGAGATGTTCGAGGGAGAGTTTGCCCGCGAGCAACGTTCCGTTGAAGTCTCCATCCCACCTGATTTATCTGTGCTTGCTGACCCTGTGCGCCTGCGTCAGGTATTATTGAATTTATTGAACAACGCGCTCAAATTCTCCAGCCCAGGCAGCGATATTGCGATTCTTGGCCTTTTTGGTGATGAGCAGGTCACGGTCGCGATCCGTGATTACGGGTTAGGAGTGCCGCCGGAGGATCAGATGCGTCTTTTTGAACGTTTTGTGCGACTTGAGCGCGATATGAATAGTCCGGTGCGCGGCGCGGGCCTGGGCCTGTATATCTGCAAGCGGTTGATAGAGGCCATGCGCGGGCATATCTGGGTAGAAAGCAGCGGCGTTTCTGGAGAAGGCAGCCTTTTTGCTTTTTCGCTCAGGCCCTCCAGGCTGACGCGCAAGGAAACTTCCCCTATCGTAGAGCGCCAGCGTGCATGAAACTCCGATATCCTTTGTATGGTTATGCTAAGGCGCTTCTGTTTTGATGTAGCCGCGTTCTTTCGCATACTTCCAGAGCGACCGTTGCAACTGGCGGCGGGCGCGAGAAATACGGCTCATAACCGTGCCGATGGGAATCTGGAGGGCTTCGGCTATTTCTTTGTAGGACAATCCCTCGATATCGGCCAGCACGATAGGCATCCGGAAATTGGGCGGCAGGTCTTGCAGTGCATTATAGACATCCTCGTCCAGGTATTTGCTCAAAACTTCTTCTTCCGCTCCCACGTTGAGTTCTTGTCCGCTCAAATCCCTGATGCGATTGTATAAATAAAAATCTTCCCCTTCGGGGAGGGGCGTTGGCGTCGGGTGCGTCGCCTGCTTACGATAGCGATTGATCGCTGAAGTATTTAAAATACGGAAGAGCCAGGCACGCAAATTCGTCCCTGGCCGGTATTTATCGGCAAAGCGAAATGCTTTGAGCATCGTTTCCTGTACTAAGTCCTCGGCCTCTTGCTGGCTGTTGGTCATGCGCCGAGCGGTACGATACAGGCTATCCAGGTGCGCCAGCACCCCAGCCTCAAAGTCTTCTGTGACAGCCTGCTGCGGGTTAGCAGTCTCCGGCACCGACGCTGATGCAGGTTCTGACATAGACTCCTGCTCTGGTATTGGTTGTTCCGACATGCAACGCTCCTCTATTAAATCCGTAGGAGCGTAAGGCTCTGCCCCGCCCTGGTGAACAACCATATCTGGCGATTGGGCGAGGCAAGCTCATGAACCTACGGAGATCGGGGCAAGCGCAAGGTAGGGGATGCTCCTACAATGGGGGACTGTAGGGGCCAACCTTGCCCCGGCCCGTTCTCCTTGCAGTATACAGTAGTTTTCCTGGGAATGAAAGTCCCAACCTATTATGTTAGAATGTGCAGATATGAAATCATGATAGACGAGCTTATGAGGAGAGTACCAATGAATTGTCTGGAATCGGTCGCTCGTCTTCATCTCTATCTGGATCGAGAACTCAGCAGCGAGGAACTCGCGATTGTGCAGCGGCATCTTACGGATTGTCCATCGTGTGAATGTCGCTTTCATGTGGACATGAGTATAAAACGGCTCATTCACGAACGCTGTACGATTGAGCGCGCGCCGGAATACCTGCGTGAAGCGGTGTATCGCCTGGCGCGCCAGCCGCTTGACCTGCCACTCGAACTTGATCCAGAACTAGCGATGGAGATCAGAGCAGATGTTGAAGCCGCGGAATAATTTCTGTCGGCTTCGTTCGTGATATGACTGTCTGCCTGCCAGAAATATTCTGCTGAGAGAGAGGAATTTTCTCCTATCACTTGCCAATTCTGCTTTTTTCGTGTTATGCTTTCGTACACATGTACGAATGTTCTCTGGGGAGAGCGAGAAAAGAGTAAGCTATGGCACAGGAAGCGATTGGCGCTGATGGTGTCCCCCAACGCGGGGTGTTATTGCGGAGAGCGCACCAGTTGTTGGATGATAGAGGGCAGCCGACCAGCGAATCACTGCTGATTGAGCATCTTTTTGGTGTGGCCGGGGAGAGCGGACGCTCAGCACTGTGGGCCAATCTACTCTACCAGGTTATACAGGACTCCCCGCTGTTTGAGCAAACCGGCACGAATGAATGGTCGCTAACCGCCTGGCGCAGTACGCAATTACTATTGAACGAGGCCGAATACGTAGCGTTGGATGTGGAAACAACTGGACTGCGCCCTGGCCCTGATCGAGTGATCGAAATTGCTTGTCTCCGTCTGCGCAACGGCCAGATTGTAGACTCATTTCAAACGTTAGTGAATCCTCTGCGCCGCTTGCCGCCGTTCATCGTCCAGTTAACCGGCATTACCCACGAGATGGTCGCCAAAGCGCCTCTCGCCGAACAAATTCTTCCCACGTTTCTCAGCTTTATCGAGGGCGCGACTATCGTCGGACACAACGTCAGCTTCGATATCGGCTTTCTCACGTATGAAGCGCAATTGTTAGGACAGACCTTCCCTATCGATGGTCTTGATACCATTGCCCTGGCTCGTCGTTTGCTTCCTGGATTGCGCCGCTTTAAACTCGATATGGTGGCGCAGCACCTCAACATCCCAGCCTCGAATCGTCACCGGGCCATGGGTGATACCAGAGTAACGGCTGCTATTTTCCTGAAACTCCTCGATTACGCGCAGGAGCAAGGTATCCAGACGCTCGGCCATTTGCGCCGCCGCTTACAGCTTCCCGTGCAGTGGAGCGGCGATATTGCCGACGTCGCCGTGACCAAACAACTAGACCAGTGGGGCATCAATGGCAAAAAATACAACGATGCTCCGCGTCCAAACGGCGGCCTCTTACTCAATCCGGCCTGGAAGCGCGATTTCCCGGCCAAGCCGGGCGTCTATTTGATGAAAGATGCCAATCAGCAGGTCATTTACGTGGGGAAGGCGAAGAGTCTGAAAGATCGCCTTGCTTCGTACTATAGCCATCCTCTCGGCTATACTCGCAAGATGGATGGGCTGCTGCAAAGCGTGCGCGAGATCGAGACGCGCATTCTCGGCTCCGAACTCGAAGCGCTTCTGGTCGAATCACAATTGATTAAGCAGTTACAGCCTGCATATAACGTTCAACTACGCAACTACGAACTATATCCATTTATCAAGATCGACGTGCAGCATCCCTTCCCGCGCATCTATGCCACGCGCGAAGTTACCGCCGATGGTGCGCGCTACTTCGGACCATTTCGCAGCCGACGCGTGGTCGATATTACGTTGGAGCTGATCCAGAAAGTTTTCCCGATCCGCACCTGTACGCGCTCGCTGCCGCCGCACGCACCGCCATCAAACCCTTGTCTGCGTCTGCATCTCGGTCGTTGTCCCGCGCCCTGTACAGGAAAGGCCGAGCCAGCGGCGTATGCCGAAGTTATCGTGGAAGTGTGCGCGTTCCTGGGCGGCGAGCGCGAAGATTTGCTCGATCGCCTGCGCCGCCAGATGCTTGAAGCCTCGCAGCAAATGAATTATGAGCGCGCCGCCTGGCTGCGCGACACCATCCACAGCGCCGACGAAGTGTTGATCGGCCAGCGCCTGATCACGGGCGCGGTCGAGGCCAATAATTTGCTGATCGCTTATCCCTCGGCCAGAGAAGATCATAACGAATTATTTCTGATCCGTCACGGACGACTCGTGGCGCAAAGATGCACTCCACATGACGCGGATGCCATGCGCGCGACCGTTCTCGAACTGATCGCCTGCGCCTCCTCACTGGGAGAGCCACCCAGCATCGTCGGCAAAGCCGAAGTCGATCAGATCAACATCATCAGTCGCTGGATTCATCGCCACAGTGATGATCGCGCCTTTTTCCCTTTGCAGGCCGCGCTCTCCGATGCCGTACAAGCGCAGCAACTGACCGAACGTATCTGGACAGAAATTGACACTGTGCGCTCATTGCCTGTAGAAACGGCAGAGGATGATCGATATGCGGGTTAGATTCGTGCAAAATCCGCACACCCGCATGGAAGGGTTGCCATCCTTCGGAAAGCCAATGGAAAAAGTTATTGACGGAACGTCGCTTCTATGATACTATAAGCCCATACACGCGGTTTGTTTAGCGGGTATCGCGCTTGTTCTACGGTTTTTTGGATACGCGATAGCAGCGAGAGACACGCTAGACTGGCTTAGGAGGCCGCAAAAATTTTGAGCCGATGTGGCGGAACGGTATACGCGCCTGTCTCAAAAACAGGTCCCGAGAGGGTTATGAGTTCGAATCTCATCATCGGCACTTCCCAGATATTACGCAACGTCTAAAATGGCCTGGTAAGACAGCTTAGACGTTTTTTGTTTTTGGGTATAGAGGCTAGTGTAGCAACAATGTAGCAACAGGGATATTTTGATGAACTTCTATCGAGAGCTGCCGGAAAAACTGAGTGCGTGGACAATAGAGACCGTGATCAACCTTGTGTAAACACAGGAGTTTGAACCGGGCAGTTTCGACTATAAAGAGGTGCTTCATCCGAGGCACATGGATAAAAAAACACAGGAAGATCATCGCGATTCTATCCGTAAAACCGTTTGCTCTATGGCTAATACCAACGGAAGGTTTATCCTATTTGGGGTTCGTGACAGAAAACAGGATGTAACCACCCTCGAAGACCGACTCATCGGTATACCTCTTCATGGCGAACTTCTCAAAGAATTTGGACAGAAGATTGATGTCATTCAACCTGAAATATATTTCACGCATATCCCTCACCCCCTGTTGGGTAACAACAGGGCCAATAGAGGCATCTTTGTCGTCTCTATCCCAAAGAGCCAAAGACGACCACACATGATTTCATCGACTGGTATTTATTATCGACGAGGTGAAAATGGCACAGCTATCCATATGTACCATTATGAGGTAAGAGATCAAATGATGTATACAGAGGAACGACTCCAAAAAGTCAATCTATTGCGCTTGGAAATGGCCCAATACCTGGAAATCGTGGAAGATATGCGAATAGAGGATGTTTTTGCGATAAAGTCGCTCCCACCGTTTCGATACAGGAAGCTTTCAACTCCTACTAGCTGAAATATGCAGTCTTCTTCTTCCCTCTGATCTTCTTGGCACTCTACTAAAAATTCCTTTGAAGGCGAATCTGATCAACGTACACATTGAAAGCTTATCTCATAAACCAAGTCCTATGGGCGTTGCTCCCCATACTTTTTATCCTGATAGAGATGGCATCATGCTAAAAGTTAGTGATCTAAAGCACCTCTGCGAATCGTGCGAATCGTGCCTAAAAGATATTTTTGGCTCTATCTCCCAATAAGAGTGACTGATTTTCTACCAGCCACTCTTCGTTAAGAACCTGGCAAAGGACAACCTCCAAATCAATCTTGTTTGTCATCTTTTTTTGGTAGTGTTTCTTCTTCCGTTGATCCTCCTTCTCTCTGATCAGTAAATGCGCTGTTTAATGTATCCATCGCTTCCCTTTGCATACTTGGCAACACATGAGAATAAATATTCATAGTAATGCTGATATTACTATGTCCCAGTATCTCTTGCACAATCTTTGGGTGAATACCCATCCCTAATAACAGTGTTGCCGCACTATGTCGTAAATCGTGAAAGCGAATGGTGGGTAATTCCGCTTCCTTCAGCAACAGTTTCAACGGCTTTCGAATATTGTAATACGGGTTCAGGCACGTCCCGATTGACGTACAAAATATAAAGTCGTTCTCTATCCATCGGTCGTCTGCCTTTTTCTTTGCCTCTTGCTGACGTTCACGGTGTTGCTCAAGGACTTTGAGAGCAAAGGAAGCAATGATCAAAGGCCGGCGGCTCTTTTTCGTCTTTGGTGCAGCTTCTACGTAGCCCTTCCTCCCATCGTGTTGCAATTTCGTAGGGACACGAGACAGGATGCGTTGAATATGCAACGTCCCTTCCTTCATATCAATGTCTTGCCATTTCAGTCCCATAAGTTCGCCAAGCCTCATGCCTGTTGCAAGAGCAAGCGTGACGATCGGCTCAATTGGTTTTCCACGAGCCGCAGCTAACAACCTGCGTATCTGCTCTAGCGTTAACGGCTGGACCTCGTACTGCTCTACCCGTGGGGGATCAACGAAATCGCAGACGTTCTCAGTGAGAAGCCTCCACTTTTTGGCGGTCTCTAATGCCTTATGGAGGACATTATGAAAGGTGTTCACCGTCGTCGGAGAAAGCCCCTCTTTCAGTTTTCGGGCGTACAATGCCTGCACCTGTTGTGCCGTCAGTTTTTGCAGGTGAATACGGCCAAGAACGGGAACGATATGAAGACGGACCGTTTCCTCATACCGTTCATATGTGCGAGGGCGCACGCTTTGCATCTGCGTATTCTCCAACCAACCATGGAGAAATTGCGCAACGGTCTGTTTTGAGGACGCTGTCGGAAACACGCCCTGTTGTTGCTCGTACAAAGCGATCTTGACTTTCTCTATGACTTCCTGTTGTTTCTTGCCATAGAACACTTTCCGCTTCCCATTTTCCAGGGTAATGCTCCCGACCCAGAGCCCATCTGATTTTCTCTGATAAATCGATCCTTCACGATTGCCTCGCTTGCCCTTTTTGTTCATGACGTCACTCACTTTCAGGTGGGAGGGACCACCCAACGGTTTGCTCTCGCATGACCTGACCCTTTGCCAGGCTCTGTTCGCCAGTGAACGGTGAATCATCCTTGCTGGTCTGCTGCTCGACCCACTGTTGCAACGCCGCATAAGAGAACCGCACGGCTTTCCCCACATGGACCGCCGGAAGCTCTCCACGTTTCATCAGCTCGTAGATCTTTGTTCGACCCAAGTTCAGGACTTTCGATGTCTGGGCGACTGTGAGTAACAGCGGCTGAGTTGTCTCTGAGTTCATGCTCGTTCTCCTGTTTACCCCGTCAACGGGTGACAGACTCCATGCTCAATGAAAGGAAGGGGACACATGCGTCCTCTTCCTCATCGATCTGTGAACAACGACGGTTTTCTGTGTGCCTTGCGGTTTCATCATCTGTGCCAGAGCTGCGAGGCACGAAAAAAAGCCAGGCACGCGTTAGCGCCTGACGAACAGGCCGCCTGCATCTCTGCGTCTTACTCTGCGAGCGGCGCATTTCGTTCTGACGGAGTGACGGTTTCTTCTGGCAAGAGCATGCGAAACAGGTCGTCCAGTTTCACCATCGCCTCGCGCTGTGCGGCAAGCCGCCCCGACCTGGTCAGCGTGAACGGCAACGTGGCTCTTTGCAGGCCCAGGATATCCTGGATCACCTGGAGTGGGACGCCGAGGGAAAGCAACAGGAAGGTGGTCGTCTGCCGCAGTGCGTGAAACTCGACCGATCCCATTCCCGCACGCTCGGCGATCTCGTGGAGAAAACGCCGCAGTTGGGCGGGATCGCGAAAACCACCAGAGGGACTAGCACACACCAGCTCGCGCTCCTGCCACGCCGCGCCTGCCGCCTGTTTCGCTTCGTCCTGGTGTGTGCGTTGCTGCTGCAAGACCTCAATGAGTAAGCCCGGCAGCAGGATGTTGCGGCGTCCTCCGGCAGTCTTTAGTGCCGCTTCGTGGCCTTCGATATCCACGGTGCGGCGAACGGCAAGCGTTCCCTGCGTGAGATCACTATCCTGCCAGCGTAACGCCAGCAGTTCGCCGCGCCGGAGACCTGTGCCGAGGGCGACGATGAGCAATGCTTCGTCGGGATGGCCTCGGGCTGCGGCAAGCAGCCGTTTCACCTCGTTCTGGTCGAGCGGTCGCAGGTTCCTTGATGTGGTAGGTGTCATAGGAGGTATCCTTTCACTTTTTCCCTCAGTGTTTCACGGTACGGCGAATAAAGAGAACGGGAAAACATCGGCAGAGCAAGCGGCTGTCTCGGCTTCTGGCATAGTCGGCGGCCTGTAGAGGTTCCAGCCTGCTTATTTGAAGCAGTAGCCGAGGTTCGGACTGCGCACCTTGCTCGTGTCGATGAAGGTGAGTATCCCCTGCCCCAGACCGAGCGCGTTGCCGCCACTGCCTCGCGGATGAGATCGCTCGATAGCACGGGCGACTCGTTACGAAACAGGGGACACATCCAGGCATCGCCGCCAACCGGGAGAGAGCGGTTGCGCACGAGTGATGGTAGCGCCCAGAGGTGATCGTCCCATTGGCGTGGACCGTCGATGTCCACTCCATCGAGGTGGTTGCCATCAGGGTCTCCTTCTCGCGGTCCTTGCCCGGCTGCCATGTGGCGCTGTCCAGGAAGCGGGCAGGGCCGACGTTCTCTCATCGGCACGATGCCCTAACCACTCCTGCAACGCGACTAGAGGGACGCGCACCGCCCGCCCGAAGCGCCGGGTGGGTAATCCCTCATGAGCGATGAGGTCGTAGACTTTGCTGCGGGAGAGATGCAGGTTGCGCCCCACTTCCGCCAGCGTCAGGTAGACGACGGACGTGGGTTGGCGC
>DATLSW010000376.1:0-6833 GCA_035533955.1 Ktedonobacteraceae bacterium
TCATGATTCAGAACGTTCTTTGAATTGCTGAGTTCACTCTTATTTTGGACCCATTTTTGTCTTGACAATGGGGGATACTTTACTCCATTCCTCTGACCCTGACATGCCATGAATAAGGTATAATGATCCTGGCGGCGCGGAGCAGTATCCTTAATCAGAAAGGCCGACGACAATGGAACAAAACGACACATTCGGCAGATTCACTGAACGGGCCAGAAGAGTCTTGAGTTTAGCGCAGGAAGAGGCGCAGCGCTTTCAGCATAACTACATCGGCACCGAACATCTGCTGCTGGGATTGGTGCGCGAAGGCGACGGCGTGGCCGCCAAAGTGCTGGCGCATCTCGGCGTTGAACTGGGCAAGGTGCGGCAAGCTGTCGAGTTCATTATCGGGCGCGGCGATAAGCCTGTGACGGGTGCGGTTGGCCTGACGCCGCGCGCCAAGAAAGTGATCGAGCTGGCGGTTGACGAGGCGCGCAGCATGAACCACCACTACATCGGCACCGAACACCTGCTGCTCGGCCTCGTGCGCGAAGGCGGGGGCATCGGGGCTGGCGTGCTGCAAAGCATGGGCGTCAATCTCGAAAATTTGCGCACTTCCACCATCCAGATAGTCGATTCAACACAGACCGCAAGGACGGCGCAAGAGCAAGCCACCGGGCCAGCAGCCACCGCGGCGGCGCAAAGCGGTAC
Source organism: Ktedonobacteraceae bacterium (assembly GCA_035533955.1). Lineage (GTDB taxonomy): Bacteria > Chloroflexota > Ktedonobacteria > Ktedonobacterales > Ktedonobacteraceae > CADDZH01. Next base: position 691 of record DATLSW010000376.1, read on the forward strand.
GAGCGAAAGGAGTGAAGCATCCGTGAGTGCAAACAGGAATCGCTTCGACAAATTCACAGAGCGAGCCAGAAAAGTCTTGAGTTTAGCGCAGGAAGAGGCGCAGCGCTTTCAACACAATTACATTGGCACCGAACACCTGCTGCTGGGATTGGTACGCGAAGGCGATGGCGTCGCCGCTAAGGTATTGACGAATCTCGGTGTCACACTGGAAGAGGTGCGGACAACCATCGAGTCTATCATCGGGCGCGGCGACCGCATCGCACTGGGCGAGATCGGCCTGACGCCGCGCGCCAAGAAAGTGATCGAACTGGCGGTTGACGAGGCGCGCCGCCTCAACCACCACTACATCGGCACCGAACACCTGTTGCTCGGCCTGGTGCGCGAGGGCGAGGGCATCGCCGCCGGTGCGCTGGAGAGCCTGGGTGTCAAGCTGGAAGACGTGCGCAAAGAGACGCTCAAAGTGCTTGGACAGCACAATGGCAAGCCACCCGAATCATAAACCGCCCACGCCCCTACTCGACAGGGAAGCGAGGCTATGATACACTCCTTCTAAGAAATTTTTACGCGAGGCAAACTTAGAAAACGAGGTGCGTCCTATGGATATCATCCCCACGGTCAGCGTACCGGATCAGTTCAATGTCGCGACCGCCTTCTTAGACCGCAACGTGACGGAAGGGCGCGGCGCTAAAACCGCCGTCTACGCTGAAGGGCAGACCTACAGCTACGCCCAGATCGCTGAACTCGCCAACCGCGTCGGCAATGGCCTGCTCGATCTCGGCATCGACCTGGAGCAGCGCGTCGCCCTGATATTGCTGGACTCGCCTGAGTTCGCCGCCGCCTTCTTCGGCGCGATCAAAATCGGCGCGGTCCCCATTCCCATCAATACGAGTCTGCGACCCGATGATTATGTCTACATGCTGAACGATAGCCGCGCGCGCGTCCTGTTCATCCACGCCCAACTCTGGCCCGCCGTGCAGCCCATCTTCTCGCAACTCGCCTATCTGCGCCATATCATCGTCGTTGGCGACGCTCCCGTCTCATCGGCGGAGACGCAGCGCGGCCCCGTGCCGGTACACACGTTCGAGACCTGGGTAAACAAGGCGTCGTCCAGTCTGGAAGCGGCGAAGACCAGCAAAGACGACAGCGCCTTCTGGCTCTACAGTTCCGGCAGCACCGGTTTCCCCAAAGGCTGCGTCCACTTGCAGCACGACATGGCATACTGCATGGAATACTACGCCAGGCCGATCCTGGGCATCAACGAGGACGATATCACTTTCTCGGCGGCAAAACTCTACTTCGCCTATGGCCTGGGCAATAACCTCACTTTTCCCTTCGGCGCGAGCGCGAGCGCTGTCTATTATCCGGGGCGTCCGCTGGCCGAGGATATGTTCAAAGTCGTGGAGCAGTATCGCCCAACCATCTTTTTCGGCGTGCCGACGCTCTACGCCTCCATGCTGGCGCTGCCCGACGTTGGGAAACGCTTTGATTTCTCTTCAGTGCGCGTCTGCGTCTCCGCCGGTGAGGCGCTGCCAGCCGATATCCTGCGCCGCTTTGAAGATACCTTCGGTGTTGAGATACTCGACGGCATCGGCAGCACGGAGATCTTGCATATTTTCATCAGCAATCGCAAGGGACAGATCAAGCCGGGCAGCAGCGGCCTGCTCGTGCCGGGCTACCAGGCATTGATCACCGACGAACAGGGACGCCCGGTCGAGCAAGGCGACATCGGCAACCTGCTGATTCGCGGCGACAGCATCGCGGCCTCCTATTGGAACAAGCACGAGAAAAGTAAAGATGTGATCAACGGCCACTGGATTCACACCGGCGATAAATATTACCAGGACGAGGAGAGCTACTTCTGGTACTGCGGTCGCTCGGATGATATGCTCAAAGTGGGCGGGCAGTGGGTCTCGCCGATTGAGGTCGAGAACGCGCTGATCGCGCACCCGGCGGTGCTGGAAGTGGCCGTGGTCGGCGATTTCGACAAGGATGAACTGGTCAAGCCGCGCGCCTATATTGTCCTCAAAGAGGGCTACGAGCCGTCACAAGCCTTAGTGGACGAACTCAAGCTCTTTGTGAAAGAGCGACTGGCTCCCTTCAAATACCCGCGACGGGTCGATTTTATCCCGCAGTTGCCCAAAACGGCGACGGGCAAGATTCAGCGTTTCGTGCTGCGAGGAACGCAGCAGACCGAACCGTTGAGCGGCGCGTTAAGCCAGGAGTAACATATGCAGCAAGCCTACCGGGCCATTCGCGTCGTGGCCGAGACGCAAACGGTGCGTATCAGCCTGGCAGCAGCCCCATCTGCCCTGATGCTGCGCGAACTAACGGCAGCCTGCGCGGCCTTCGGCGCGGCGAGCAGCAGCGACGTGAAAGCCGTCATTCTCGATATCGGCGCGCTCTCTGACGCCGGGACGGCGCAAGATGATCCGGTCACGCCGGAGGCAGTCAGGCAGGTTGAGGCAGCGGTGCAGGCTGTCGCGCCACCTGTCCTCGCCGTCGCGCGCGGCGCGCTCTCCGCCGCGGCGACCGCGCTCGTCCAGGCCGCCGATCTCGCTTTGATGGACGCCGCCGCAACGCTCACCGCGCCGACGGACACAGCCAGCGCATACGAAACGATCATGGGCCGCACGGCCTTGCAGAAGGGCTACGTGACCTGGGTCGTGGAAAGTCACGCGCTCAATAACGAATTGGATATTGTCCTCGACCGCCTGCGCGACAAGAGCGCGCTGGCCCTGCGCCTCGCGAAAGACAGCGTCAATATCGCTGCCAGGGTACAGCAGGCGGTGAGGGCGCAGCGCGTTGTGGAGGCGCAATACCTTGCGTCAACGTCCCACCTGGCAGCCTTGCAGGAAGTAAATGACTTTTACCTGGAGCATGTAACGCAAACAGCCGACGCCGCCGAAGGGCTGCGCGCCTTCCTGGAAAAACGCCAGCCGCAATGGAAAAACCGTTGATGGTAAATAGCAAGCCATGAAAAAGAGATTTTGCCATGTCATTCTGAGCGCAGCGAAGAATCCGGGGCCATCAGTCGATCGACCTGGCTCACTTGAGATTCTTCGCTGCGCTCAGAATGACATCCGAGAGGGTATTTTTCATAGTAAGGTACAAGCATGAATCATCGTCCCTGGGAAACATTATCCTATCAGCAAGTGTTGGATTCGCCCTATCTCAAAGTTCGCTGCGAGCAGGTGGCCGTGCCGGACGGCCCTGTCATTCCCGACTACTACATTATCGAGAATCGTGGCTGGGTCGGTATTGTGCCGGTGACGGAGGATGGCCGTTTCTTGCTCAACAAGCAATACAAGCACGGCATCGGTCGCGTCGTGACAGAATTTCCCGCCGGCGGCATCGACCCCGACGAGGATGATCCCCTGCTCACGGCGCGCCGCGAACTGATGGAGGAGACGGGCTACAGCTTCGCCGATGACCAGGTGGAAGTCCTCATACACATGATCGAAAACCCGACCAAAGCACGAACGCTGGTCTGGATTTACCTGGCGCGCAACGTGCGCAAAACAGGCCAGCAAAAGCCCGACCCCGTCGAAGTCATCGAAAACCTGCTCGTCACACCGCGCGAACTGCTCGCCCTGATCCACAGCGGCGAGTTCGCCGTGCAGGGGCAAATCGCCGCCGCGTACCTGGCCCTGGAACGGCTGGGGCATATCACGATCAATGTGTAGCGGCGCAATTGATTGCGCCCATAGGAGCCGATTCTGGCGCAATCAATTGCGCCGCTACTTGCTGTTTGGCGGCAAATGAGACATACTAATCTTACAGAAATTTCACACTTTTCTCATAGCTTCTTGAGTATTCTTTGGTAGACTCTGTAGTGGGCAGTCGGCAGAGTGGGTCACAGGCTCTGCTGCTGCCATCGATTTTGGGTAGTGGAGATGGCCGCGAAAATACTGATCATTGAAGACGAAACCAATATTGCACAGTTGATCCGCCTGTACCTGGAACAGGCGGGGTATAGTGTGCTGACCGCCGGCGACGGCGTGGCCGGCCTGGAATTGCACGCGCGCGAACACCCTGACCTGGTGATCCTCGACCTGATGTTACCCGCGCTCGACGGCATGGAAGTGTGCCGCCGTATCCGCGCCTGGGCCTCGACGCCCATTCTCATCCTCACGGCACGCAACGCGGAAGAAGACCGCATTGCCGGACTGGAACTTGGCGCCGACGATTACCTCGTCAAACCATTTAGCCCGCGCGAAGTGGTAAGCCGCGTCAAGGCTATCTTGCGACGCGCCACTCCGGCAGCAGTTGCCGGATCGCAAAGCAACAGCGCGGAGTCGCCCGGCGCCAGAGAAGAACTGCGCTTCCCAGGGCTGGTGATCACCATTCCCGCGCGGCGCGTCGAGGTAAATGGGCAGCGCGTCCTGCTGACCGTCAAAGAATTCGACCTGCTGGTCACGCTGGCCTCGACGCCCGATCGCGTATTCAGCCGCGAATCCCTGCTGAACCAGGTGTGGGGCTATACCTATCTCGGTGATGGACGCACCGTTGATGTGCATATTGGCACGCTGCGTAAGAAGATCGAGGCGCAGCCCGACGCTCCACACTATATTAAGACCGTCTGGGGCGTTGGCTACAAGTTTACGCTTGAGGATCAATAATGCTATCCCGTCTTCCCGTCTTGAGTTTACGCGCTAAACTGGTTCTCAGCTACCTTGCCGTCACGCTGGGCGCGATCCTCATGCTCTCCATCGTCGTCTCCATTACGATCCAGAACTCCTTCGCCAGTTCGCAGCGAGAGCAATTTCTTAGTCAGACCGAGAATTTTACCCAGAATCTCGGACGCGTTTATGCCAGTGCAGGAAACTGGAATACTATACCGCTTGGATTTGTCATTCAGACCCAGGGGCCAACGCTGCTACAGGTCGTTGATACTTCCGGTAATCAGTTATACTCCAATCAAAGCAAGTTCCTCTTCTTGAACGACGAGGACGAAACGATGCTGACCCTGGCGTTGCGGCAGGCGCTGCGTGGTCAGGTAGTGCAAGGGACATTCCAGAACTCCTCGGATGACCAGGCGTTCAACGGCACGTATATCGCCCTGCCCGTTTACAACGGCGGCCAATCCAACGAGAATATCGTGGGGGCAGTTTTTATAGCGCAGCCGCAGCGTTACCCCGAAGGCTACTCGCCTTACGACTTTCTCACCAGCGTCAACCAGGCCATCCTGATCAGCGGCCTGATCGCGGCGCTGGCGGTAGTGATCGTCAGCCTCTTCCTGGTGCGTCGTCTGACGCGCCCGCTCGCATCGCTGACGGCGGCAGCCGAGCGGATGCGCCAGGGCGATTTCAGCAGGCGCGTCGATCCGCCGAAGAGCCAGGATGAACTGGGTCGCCTCTCTCAAAGCTTCAACGAGATGGCCGAGACTATCGAGTCCGACATCACCGAACTGCGCCGCCAGGAACAACTGCGCCGCGACCTGCTGGCGAACATCGCGCACGATCTCGCCACGCCCCTGACGGCCATCCAGGGCTTCAGCGAAGCTCTGGGCGATGACGTGATCTCCGATCCCGCCGCGCGCCAGGAAACGGCGCAGTTGATCGCGCGCGAAGTGCAGCGTATGCGCCGCCTCGTCGCCGATATGCAGCAAATGACCTCGCTGGAATCAGGACGCACTCGCCTCGACCTCGCGCCGCTCAATCTGCATGAACTGGTGGACGAGACGCTGGCCGTGATCGGGCCAGAATGCCAGCAAGCTGGCATCACACTGCGCAACGAGATCGATCCGCGGACGCCGACCGTGCTGGCCGACAGCGACCGCGTCACGCAGGCGCTGCTCAACCTGCTGGACAACGCGCGCCGTCACACTCCCTCCGACGGCACGATCAGTGTCGGCGCGCAGCCTCGTGACAAGATGCTCTCCATCTGGGTCAGCGACACCGGCACGGGCATCAACCCCGCCGATCTGCCGCTCATCTTCGAGCGTTTCTATCGCGCCGATCGCTCGCGCACCGGGACGACCGGCGGCAGCGGTCTCGGTCTCTCCATCGTCAAAGCTGTCATTACAGCGCATGGCGGCACGATCAGTGCGGAGAGTACACCCGGCAAAGGCACGCGCGTCACCTTCAATCTACCGCTCGCCCCAACGCCCGCCCCTGAAAAACTACCCGCTCGCAAGATATAAT
>DATLSW010000377.1:0-5020 GCA_035533955.1 Ktedonobacteraceae bacterium
CGACCGGTCAAAATGTGGTCGCCCGACCGGTCAAAATGTGGTCGCCCGACCGGTCAAAATGTGGTCGCCCGACCGGTCAAAATGTGGTCGCCCGACCGGTCAAAATGTGGTCGCCTGACCGGTCAAAATGTGGTCGCCCGCCCGGTCCTCAGTCGGTGGGAGCTAGCACGACTTGATCCTCGGTGATCTTGAAAGCATCGACGTCCGAGATGTCGGCATGCGTCAATTCCTTCAGGCCCAGCACAGACGCGAACGAGATCGCCGCGAGGACGATGATGTAGATCGAGTCATTTTGCCAGGAACCAGCGCCGATGTTGATCACGACATTGCTCAGGCCCATCGCCCCCAGCGTGCTTTTGCCGGTCAGCAGTACCAGGGCGATGATTGGGGCCAGGCCACCCGCGAAAGGCGCGGCAAGCTGATAGCCCAGCGACGCGCCGCTGTAGCGCGAGCGCGTGCCGAAACGCTCAGCGATGAGCGCGGCCTGCGGGCCATAGACCCAGGCATGGCAGAGCGCGAGTGACAGGACAACGGCCAGGATGAAGAGGCCCGATGCTTTGCTATTCATTAGCAAGAAGTACGGGAAGGCGAAGGCCGCCATGATGACGCAGCCGACCAGATACCATAGTCGCCTCCCCATCCTGTCGGATAGGGCGCCGAAGAGCGGGATGGTGAAAAGCTCCACAACGGCGGCAATGGTAATGGCATTCAGGACGAGAGTTCTATCTAGCGTCAGGTGTTCTACACCGTAGGTAATCACAAAGGTGGTATAGATGTAGAACGGAGCTTGTTCGACGAAGCGCGCGCCCGCGCTGAGCAAAATCTCCGGCGTGCTATGCCGGAACGCCTCAAGGACCGGCGATGACACTTCGCGACCTTGTTCTTGGACCTCCGCGAAGAGCGGCGTTTCCAGGATGCGCAGGCGAATATACAGGCCGATAATCACCAGCAATATGCTGATGAAGAACGGGATGCGCCACCCATAGCTGAGGAAGCTCGCGCCTGTCGAACCCTGGACGATGTTGACGACGACAGTCGAGAGAATGAGCCCGACAGGAACGCCCATCTGCGGCCAACTTGCCCAGAAGCCGCGATTGCGCCTGTGTCCATACTCCAGGGCGAGCAGCACCGAACCGCCCCATTCGCCACCGACGCCCAGGCCCTGGCCTAAACGCAGCAGTACGAGAATGATGGGCGCGGCAACGCCGATGGCGGCATAGCCTGGTAAGAATCCGACAATGAAGGTTGAGATGCCCATCAGCAGAAGCGTGGCGATAAGCGTGGACTTCCGCCCGATGCGGTCGCCGAGATGCCCGAAGAGCGCGCCGCCAAAAGGGCGGGCAATAAATCCGACAAGGAAAGTGAACAGTGACAGGAGCGTGCCGACAAGGACGCTCGATTGTGGGAAAAAGACCTTCGGGAAGACAAGCGTCGCCATTGTGCCGTAGAGGAAAAAGTCGTACCACTCGATGGCTGTGCCAATGGTACTTGAGAAGATGACCCGCGTCATTGTTTGTGCCGGGACGTTGTTGTTTTCGGTCGCCATAGGTTCCTCCAGTACTGACCGGTAAGGTCCGTTGTACTCTCATGTGAAACGAATAAGCGCGACAAAGCACAAGAAACGTTACAAAACATGACTACTCACCATGTGAATAACATGGCAGTGCTATATTCCAGATGCCTCCTCCTTTCTGCTGCTGAGAAACAGGTATATGATGCGCTGTATTTATAAACACAGCGATGGCATCAGCAATACGAACAAGCAGCTATAAGAAGTATACACAAGATTTGTGCTGCTGTCGAGGATTGAGGACGCAGGGGGTATTTGGAAGATCAGAGAAAATGAAAGCGCCCGCCCAGTACATGCAGCGCCAGCCAACTGAGGTGCAGGGCGATAGCCCCCAGCGCCACGCAAGCCAGCGTCCGATGTACTATGCGCCAGCGCTGCATCAACAAACGCGCGCGCTGCTGCCGTTGCAGTGATTGCAGCAGGCGCGCGTGCTGCGCCAGTGTTTCGTGAGCTTGTTGGAAATCGGCCTGCTCCCACGGCAGAAGCGGTGGATAGGGGAGCGCGGCATTCCCATGCCGGGCTAATGCCTGTTGGCAATACTGTTTGAACGGCTCAGATTTGCCGGCGTAGAGACGTTCTACCGTCAACTCCAGCGCGCGCAGTCGTTCTTGCAGCGCCTCGACGATGCCCACGCCGTTGCTGCTGGCCTCTTCTGCGATCGCGCGTGCCAGGCGCCAGTCGAGGAGTCGCCCTATGATGCCGCTTGTTACCAGCAAGAACAGTCCATCCAGCGCAATTGGCCCGCCGTAGTACGACGAGATGCATTTTGGGCTATAGCAATAGTTGCGCAGCACATAATAGAAGTTCGCGTGCAGCATGATCGTCAGCAGAATGACGATGCCCGTCCAGTTGTGTATCCATAACCAGTCCTGCGCTTTGCCGGGCAGCGCGCGGAAGAAGCGCCGTCGCAGCGTGTAAGACAGCGGGACAGACAGCAGGAAGAAGGCGATGATGCCGAAGCGGGGCAGCGAGCCAGTGCCAGGTTTGTAGCTGTAGCCTCCTGTTTTCACGAAATAGAGTACGATCAGCCCGTAGAGCAGGATGGCGGCGAGCAGTGAGAGCCACCAGACTTTCGAGCGCGGAACGCGCCACAGCCGCCGCGGCGGCAAAGAAGGCGCTGATACGTTTGGCGATGGTGTTGAAATCGGCATAGAAAATTCCTCTAAAATGCTTTCCGGTGCAGGATGGTTTCCGTTGAGCCGAAGAACGTGGCTGGCTGTACACGGAAAGCAGCGCCTGTTGGACACGCCTGGATACATGCCTGATTGTCGTAGCCCGCGCAGAGATCGCACTTGACAGCCACTTTTTTCAACATGCTGTCGTAGCCATCCAGCGGCTTCGGCATGGAAGGCGACACGGCCATTGGCAGCGATTTTTTCCCGTACTCTTTGCCGTAGCCTTTGTCGAGCAGCGTGCTGAAGCGTTGCCAGAGCGAGTCGGACGCGGTCGGCTTTGCGCGTTCTTCGGCCAATGCCACAATCGAGATGTTGTCGTAAGGGCAGCGTTCGGCGCAGATGCCGCAGCCGATACAGTTTTCGGTGATATAGACCTCGCCGCCCGGCCTGCGCGCGATGCCGGCACGGCTGCACAGCAGGCAGGCCGGGTCCTGGCAATGGCGGCAGGCCGTGGCGATGCTGATATTGCCGACGACCAGTCCCTTGCGGTTCATGCGCGAATGCCCATGCCGTCGGGTACAGGCTGCTTCGCACTCGCCGCAGTGAACGCAGCGGTCAAGATCGATTACCAGTACCTCCGTTCCCTCGACGACGCCGTCGCTGACCAGCGCGTGCAGGCTGGCCCGCGCTTCAACATCTGAAAGCGGGTTGGCATTTTGCCCCGACCGCGCCTGTTCTCGCGTATAAGCGGTCACGTCAATAGCGGCGAACAGACCCGTTTGCGCCGCCGCTAGCTCCTGGCCGTATTGTTGCAGGCGCTCATTAAAACGCTGCATGACCTGGGGATAGCGCGCGAGCAGTTGCATGAGCGCGGGCTGCGCGATCTCGGCCACGCGCGCGCGCGTGATCGCCGAGACAGTGACGGCGCGCTGGTCGCCGAGCATATCCAACCCGCCCGCGAAATAATCGCCGCCCTGGCGGTATGCGATGACGCGCTCGTTGCCTTGATCGTGGCCGCTGCCGGCAGCGACGCGGCGCGCTGCTTTGACAAAGCCTTCTACTACGATGTGCAGGTAGTCGCGCGCGGGCCTGTCGCGATCTTCCTCGCTGAAGAGGCGTTCTCCGCGCTCGTAGTTTCTGATCTGCGCCTGCCCCGCGAGCCAGTGAATATCACCTTCGGCGACTCCTTGAAACAGCGCCATGCGTTTCAAGATCGTCTCCAGCGAGCGGGCGTTGCTCGCCTGCTCGAAAATACGCCGCGTCTCCGGCGCGATCTCCATCAGGCGCTGCATGGTCTGTTCCGGTGTGACCAGAACCAGCGCCGTCGTTAGCGCGCGCGCTGTCGTCGCGTGCTGTTGCCCTGTGAGCATCGCGTAATCGCCCAGGTATTCGCCGCGTCCCACCACGGCCACGGGCAGCGCAGCGCCATCCGCGGCGCTGCTCGCTAATTCGCACTGCCCTTCCAAGATAAAGAAGGTATCGCGCCCAAATTCGCCTTCGCGCGTGATGATTGAACCGGGCGCGAGAACGAGTACCCGCGCTTCGGCAAGGAGATGCAGCAGGTAGTGATCAGGGACCTGCTCGGTGTCGCGGAATAGCGGCTGCTCGCGCAAGCGACTGAACGCCAGCGCGACGTTCCAGCCTGCCGGGAGCATGGCCTGCACGCGGCTCAGATCGACAGGGCTATCCCAGGGAGAGCCGAGGCGCTGCTTGAGCGAGAGCATTAACAGGTCGCGATGATTGTCTACCGGACACACCGGAACGCACGAGCCGCACAAGACGCACTCCGAGGTGAACTGAGCGATCTGCGCGTTGACCTGTCCGGAGGTAGTCGCGTGATTGAGGTCGGCGATACTGACCATTGCCGATAGCGGAACCGGGCAGGCCAGCATACAGCGATCGCAGCCGATGCACATATCAATCTCGAAACGTATTTGTTCTGGCGCGAGCGGCCGGTCATCCTGGCGATGCAGGAGTCCCATTACCGGAGATGTTTGCGTGGTAGTGTAAGTATTCATGGTCATAAATTTATGTTATCTCTCATTGTCAGCATAGTATCTTTTTTCCTTCCACCCATGATCGGTGGCGGCACGCCCTGCCTGTCAAGCCAGTCATGCAGCGAAAATGCGTCATCGAAGAGAGAAGACGCGATGGGCGCGAGGCTCACGCCATGATCGATGGCGCGTTTGAAGGCAAGCGCTTCCTTACGATCGCCGAGCGCGAGCATTCCGACTGGTAGGCCGTTGTAAAGCGTGACTTTGCGATAGTGGCGCGGTTTCGGTGCGGCCACGATATCTTGAAAATGTGGCCCCTGCATGGTGGTCAGACCGACGGC
>DATLSW010000378.1:0-9177 GCA_035533955.1 Ktedonobacteraceae bacterium
GGAGTTACTCAACCTGTCGCGCCAGCGCCAGACGGAAGAACTGATGAACGCGGTACGCGGCAAGGCGCAGCAGCGTCCCGCCGACGCCGTGATCCTGGTGAGCGGCGAGAACTGGCCGGAAGGCATCATTGGCCTGGCGGCAGGGCGGCTGGTGGAAGAGTTTGGCCGACCAGTGCTGGTATTGAGCCGCGGCGCGGAGTTCAGTCGCGGCTCGGCGCGCAGTCCCAGGGGCTTTGATTTGATCGCCGCGCTCCAGGCGCGCGATGATCTCTTCGTGCGTTTCGGCGGCCATACACAGGCGGCGGGTTTCACCATCGCCAACGAGCGCGTCGAAGATCTGCGCTCCCATTTATTGGGCTGGCAAATTCAGAATGGACACGCCGCCGGCACAAACGCCGCCATATCTGACCCAACTGGTATAGTCACTGAAGAGGAAACGCCCATCGCTGCTCTCACCACTCCGACGCGCATGGTTGACCTCATCTTCACAAAATTGCATTTACTGAACGCCGAGACCTTCAAGAAAATCCAGCAACTCTTCCCCTTTGGGGCGGGCAATCCCGACCCGACCTTCAAGATCGAGGGACTGCGTATCATCAATAGCTGGCTCGGCGGCAGCGACGGACGCCATCTCAATCTGCTCTTCGGCGCGCACGGTTTCCAGCAACGCGGCACGCTGCTCGGCGGCGGCCCACGCCGCGCTTCATTGCCCATCGGCCAGCCAGTCAACATCATCTTCCGCCTGGAGTCATCAAACGGCTCGCTGGAGGAGTTCTGGTGGAAGATTCTGGATGTAGAAACCGTCGGCAGCAGCTAATATAGAACGAGATGAAGGGGCAACGCCGTTGCCCCTTCATCTCGTTCTATATTAGCTGCTGCTATTACATCTCTACGATCATTGCCACGCCCTGGCCGCCGCCGATGCAGAGCGTTGCCAGGCCGTAGTGTGACTGGCGACGGCGCATCTCGTAGAGCAGCGTCACCAGGATGCGCGCGCCGCTTGCACCGATGGGATGGCCCAGGGCAATCGCGCCGCCGTTGACGTTCAATTTGTCGCGGTTGAAACCCAATTCTTTGCCCACGGCCACCGACTGCGCGGCGAAGGCTTCGTTGGCCTCGATCAGCTCGATGGCGGACAGCTTGAGACCCGCCTTCTCCAATGCTCGTTTCGTGGCTGGAACGGGTCCGATACCCATGATACGCGGATCGACGCCTGCCGAGGCATAACCGCGGATCGTCGCCAGCGGCTTGAGCCCAAGTTCGCTGGCCTTGCGGCGGCTCATCACCACCACGGCAGCTCCGCCGTCGTTGATGCCTGACGAATTGCCCGCCGTGACTATACCATCCTTCTTGAAGGCCGGACGCAGTTTGGCGAGCGACTCTAGCGACGAGTCGGCGCGCGGCTGCTGGTCGGTGTCGAAGATGGTTGGCCCCTTTTTTCCAGGAATCTCGACCGGGACGATCTCATCGCGGAAGACGCCTGCTTCGATGGCGTGGACGGCGCGGCGCTGGCTCTCCAAGGAGAACTGGTCGAGTTCCTCGCGCGTCAGGTGATAGTCGGAGCAGATGTTTTCGGCGGTAATGCCCATGTGGCAATCGTTGAAAACGTCCCACAGGCCGTCGTTAATCATCACATCGACCAGTTGGCCGTTGCCCATGCGGTAGCCGAAACGCGCCTTGTCCAGCACATACGGCGCGCGGCTCATGTTTTCCATGCCACCGGCGACGATGATATCGGCATCGCCGAGCGCGATAGCTTGCGCGGCCAATATGACGGCTTTGAGGCCGCTGCCGCACACCTTGTTTATGGTCATGGCCGGCGCTTCGACGGGCAGGCCCGCGCCAAGCGACGCCTGGCGCGCCGGGTTCATGCCCAGTCCGGCCTGCAAAACGTTGCCCATAATGACCTCGTTAACCTGGCCCGGCTTGAGGTCTGCCCGCTCCAACGCGGCCTTAATACAGATTTCGCCTAATTTCGGCGCTGGCATCTCGGCCAGGCCGCCGCCAAACGTTCCGATAGCAGTACGCGCCGCACTAACAATCACAGCTTCTTGTAATTCTGCCATTGGTTGGCTCCTTGTTCCTGTACCATCTTTTGCGGTTTTTCGGTACCTCCAGCTTCGAAAAACCGCAAAAGATGGTACGTATGATTAGCCGTCCAGCGTGCTGATGTCGCCCGTCGGCTCGCCCAGATCTCTGGCGCGTATGACGCGGCGCATGATCTTGCCGGAGCGCGTCTTAGGCAGGCTCAGCACGAACTCCAGCTCGTCTGGTATCGCCAGCGCGCCGACCTCAGTACGCACATGCATCTTGAGTTCCTGCGCCAGCGCGTCGGATTGCTCGATGCCCTGCTTGAGGATGACGAAGACCTTAATGTGTTCGCCCTTGAGCGGGTCAGGCTTGCCGATAGCCGCCGCCTCGGCGACAGCGGGATGGCTCACCAGGCTGGACTCGATCTCCATCGAGCCGAGGCGGTGTCCGCTGACCTTGATCACGTCATCGACGCGGCCCTGAATGCGGAAGTAGCCCATAGCATCCTGCGTCGAGGCATCACCAGCGAAGTAGACGTCGGCAATGGTGTTCCAGTACGTCTCATAGCGAGCCGGATCGCCGAAGATGGTACGCATCAAGGACGGCCAGGGTTCGCGGATGATCAGGAAACCACCTTTGCCCGCCGGAACCTGGTTGCCGTCTTTATCTACTACCGCGGCTTCAACGGTTGGGAACGGACGGCTCGCGCTGCCCGGTTTCATGGCAATGGTCGGGTTGGGCGTGATCAAGATCATACCAGTTTCCGTTTGCCACCAGGTGTCCACGATGGGCAGCTCGTTATGACCGATGTTCTGGCGATACCACATCCAGGCTTCCGGATTAATCGGCTCGCCGACCGTGCCGAGGAGACGCAGGCTGGAGAGATCGCGGTCCGCCGGCCATTTCTCGCCAAAGCGCATCAGGCTGCGGATCGCCGTCGGGGCAGTGTAGATGATCGAGACCTTGTACTTTTCCACGATCTGCCACAAGCGATCCGGGTTGGGGTAGGTCGGCGTGCTTTCATAGAGTACGCCGGTGGCTCCTGCCGCCAGGGGGCCGTAGACGATGTAGCTGTGACCCGTCACCCAACCGATATCGGCGGTACACCAGTAGACGTCGTCCGGCTTCATATCGAAGACGAACTTGCAGGTGGCATAGGTGCCGACGGAATAGCCGCCGTGCGTATGCACGATACCCTTCGGCTTGCCGGTGCTGCCGCTCGTGTAAAGGATATAGAGCATATCCTCCGCGTCCATCACTTCGCACGGCACAACGGTGTCGGCGGGGATGTCTTTGAGCAACTCGTCCAGGTAGATGTCGCGCCCGTGCTTCATCGGCACTTCGAGGCCGGTGTGGCGCACGACCAACGCGTGTTCAATAGAGGGCGACTCGGCCACAGCTTCGTCGGTGATCTTCTTCAGCTCGATCAGCTTACCGCCGCGGAAGCTGCTGTCGGCGGTGATGACCACCTTCGCGTTGCTGTCGTTGATGCGGTCGCGCAAGGAAGCTGGCGCGAAACCGCCGAAGATGACGTTATGGATCGCGCCCAGACGAGCCACGGCCAGCAGAGCGGCGGGCAATTCGAGGATCATAGGCATGTAAATAGCCACGCGGTCGCCTTTGCCAACGCCCAGATTTTGCAGAGCTTTCGCCATGCGATTGACCATCGCATACAATTCGGCGTAGGTGACGCTGCGGCTCTCACCGCCGTCGCCATCCCAGTAGTAGGCAACTTTGTCCCATACGGGGGTGTTCATATGGCGATCGAGGCTGTTGTAACAGATGTTGGTCTTGCCGCCGACGAACCACTGGAAAAAGGGCTTTGTGGTCCACCTGAAGGTCTCCTGCCACGGCTCAAACCAGTGCAGTTCTTTCGCCATATCATCCCAGAACTCGAAGCGGTGTTCCAGCGACCACTTGTAGAACGCCTCGTAGTCATCGAAGCCTTTGGACTTCATGTAGGCCATGAGGTTCGAGTTGTTTTTGAAATCAGCAGGTGGGGCAAACAGACGATCTTCGATCAGAACAGAGTCTGTATTCTCAAAACTGAGGTTTGTACTCATCCGGGGTAAATCTCCTTTGTCAAAACAGGGCGCGATAAATCGGCCCCTACAGGGAACGATGTTACATGAAAATGCCGCCATTGATGTTGAGGGTCTGCCCGGTAATATAGTCGCCGTCTACGATCAGGTAAAGAACGGCGCGAGCCACTTCTCTGGGTGTACCGACGCGACCGAGGGGTATGCGCTTCAGGATACCTTCCTTGACTTTCTCTGGAACTGCCGTGTACATATCTGTCTCGATAAAGCCGGGACAGATCGCGTTGACGGTAACGTGCGAACGCGCGAATTCGAGCGCCGCCGTCTTGGTGAAGCCAATGATGCCTGCTTTGGCGGCGGCGTAGTTCGCCTGCCCAAAGTTGCCCATTTGCCCGACAAAGGAACTGATGTTGATAATGCTCCCGCTCCCTTGCTGGAGGAAATACGGCTGCGCTGCCTTGATAGTGTAGAAGTAGCTGTTAAGGTCATTGTGAATGACTTTGTCCCAGTCTTCTACGCTGAGGTTTTTGATCGTGCGGTCGATGTTAATGCCAGCATTATTGACTAGCACGTCGATGCGGCCAAAGTGGTTGATCGTCTGTTCGATGAGGTGCGCTGCTTCGATAGGATCGGAGACATCGGCTTTGATAGCAATTGCCGCCTGCGCTCCGTCTAGCGAAAGCCGAGCGACCACCTCCTCGGCCAGCCCCTGGCTGCGAGCATAATTGATGATCATCTTTGCGCCGCCGCGCCCCACCTCTTCCGCTATCGCGCGCCCTATGCCTCTTCCCGCGCCTGTGACGACGACTACGGCCCCTTCCAGAGTTCCCATAGCTTCCTCCTTTCATAAAAAATAGAAACTAGAGAGCGAAGCTCTCTCTCCAGACTGGAACAGGGTGAGCGCGGCATCGACTTACACGCCATGTACGCGAACATCCTTGTTCCGCCATAACGACACTCATTATGAAGAATGCTTTTATCTTATCACAAGAATTGCGTCAAGGCCAATATCAACGCAAGATTGCTCTCCGTCCTTCGCGGAGGGAATCGGCCCCTACGCAAAATCTGGCAAATCTGTTACAATGCGAGACAATCTATCACCACCCGCGACCGCGCGGGCTAGAAACAATCGATCTATGAGCGCGACATCGCCAAAAAAACAGAGCATTGCCAGTCGCCGCTGGTTCGGGGCAGCGTGCGCCTTTTTGCTGCTGTTCCTCGCTTTCACCGCTCTCGTGGTGCGCGGCGCGCTGCTTTATCCCACCCTCTCTATCGAGCAATGGCTGCTGCACCGTCCTCTCACGGCGGCTGACTGCGTATTCTCCGAGTGGAAATTGCTGGGAGAAGCGCCGGTCAGCGCGATCCTGCTCCTCGGCCTGGGGTTGCTCTGCCTCGCGCTGGGCTATCGCCGCCGCGTATTGATCTATCTTCTCGTCCTTTTGCTCCTGGGCGTGGGCGTAGAAACGCTCGGCAAAGCTACTTATTACCAACCGGTGCCGCTCACAGTACAGAACGGCATCAATTCCCTGGCCTGCCCGCAGTTATGGAAACGACCAGCATCCGTGAAATTGTTGGTCGGCCTGGGTCTGTGGTGGGAGGCTCCGCCAGCGCGCCCGCGACGCAGCGCGGCTGAACGCGCCAGCGCGGTCACTCCGCTCACCTTCAACCAGGACGCCTACGCGGCGACGGGCTATCCCAGCGGTCACGCGCTGCGCTGGCTCTTTCTTGGCCTCGTCGCCTGCTGGCTGGCCTGGCGCTGGCTGCGCCGCCGCTGGCTGCGCGCGATCTTGATGGCGCTGACCCTCGCGATTGCCTTCGGCGGCGGCTTCTCTCTCTTCTACATCGGCCAGCACCTCTTCTCCGACCTGATCGGCGGCTATCTCCTGGGCGCGGCTCTGGCCTGTTGCGCTATTGGCGTATTATTACAGAATGAGCGGCCAAAGTCTGTGGGAACCCATTTGATCGCGCCGCAAGTGGCGTCATATGATACAGATTCCGGGGAGCGACCAATCGAACCTCTACACAAAGCAGGTGGATAACATGTTTCGTTTTTTAACGGCGGGCGAGTCGCATGGCCCGTGCCTGACGATCATCGTAGAAGGTTTACCCGCCGGGCTGGCGGTGGAGAAGGCCATCATCGATAGCGATCTGCGCCGCCGCCAGGGCGGCTACGGGCGCGGCGGGCGCATGAAGATCGAAAAAGATGCCGCGCGCTTCCTCTCCGGCGTGCGCCACGGCAAGACGCTGGGATCGCCCATCACCATGCAGATCGACAATCTCGACTGGGTCAATTGGGAGGAGCGCATGAACGCCGCGCCCGTCGAGACACCCACCGATCCGGTGACGCGCGCGCGCCCCGGCCACGCCGATTTCACCGGCGCCATCAAATACGGCCATAGCGACATCCGCAACGTGATCGAGCGCTCCAGTTCGCGCGAGACCGCCGCGCGCGTCGCCGCGGGTGGCCTCTGCCGCCAGTTGCTGAGCCAGTTTGGCATCACGATCCACAGCCATGTGCTATCTGTTGCTGGCGTTGGCTACGAAACCTCTCGCCTCCTCACACGCGACACCTACCCTGACGCTGCGTGGGAAGCCGTCGAGGCGTCTCCCATGCGCTGTGCCGACCCCGACCTGACGGAGCGCATGATCGCGCGTATTATCGAGGCTAAGCAGCACGGCGACACCTGCGGCGGCACATTCGAAGTGGTGGCGCTGGGCGCGCCTATCGGCCTGGGCAGCTATAGCCAGTGGGATCGCCGTCTGGGCGCGCGCCTGGGCATGGCGTTGATGAGCATTCCGTCGGCCAAAGCGCTGGAGATCGGCAATGGCTTGCAGGCAGCCACAACCACAGGCTCGCAGGTGCATGATATCCTGCGTCATGGCGAAGATGGTGGCTGGTTCCACCTCAGCAATAACGCGGGCGGTATCGAGGGCGGTATCAGCAACGGCGAACCCATTGTGGCGCGCGTGAGCGTCAAGCCCATCCCGACGCTGGCTCATCCGCTGCCCTCGGTAGACCTGGCGACGGGCCAGAACATCGAGGCCACGCGCTACGAACGCAGCGACGTCTGCGTCGTTCCCGCCGCCGGCGTGGTCGGCGAGGCCATGATGGCGCTTGTGCTGACTGAGGCGCTGCTCGAAAAATACGGCGGCGACAGCCTGGAAGAAATGCGGCGCAATTATCATTGACCTGGCCCGAAATTCACCGTACAATGGGGGAGAGACACAGTTTTCGATGTGGCGGCGGCATTATGAAATTGGCATGTCATTCTGAGCGGAGCGAAGAATCTCACTCGCCGCACGGAGATTCTTCGCTCCGCTCAGAATGACATGGCCGAATTGCGCCGCCACCTCGGATCGCAATTATATCTATGGAAGCGTGCTACAATGGCCGCCACACCACAACCTCAACCGAACGACGAACAGCAGGAACCGGTGACGACCGAGGGCCGCGTCGAGGCATTTAAGCGCAAACGGCTGCGCATGTTGGCGCTCAACGATACCGAACTGGCGACGCCGCCCAGTTTCGGTGAAATCCTTTTACCCTTTTTGTTTGCCGCCGCCGAGACTTGCTGGGTTGATGCTGTCTTCCTCGGCCTCGCAAGCTTTGGCCTCTTCGCGTCTCACGCGCCGCTGATGCCGCTCTGGACTCCGTTCGTTCTCATCGCCGGCACGCAGTGGATCGTGAGCAGGCTCGAACGACGCGCCGCGACTGCCCCGGCTCAGAACAAGCGAGCCATCGAGAGAGCAACGCTGCCCGGTTCATACTGGCTCATCCTCTTCATCACCTTTGTGATCCTGCTCAGCATCTGGCTCGCGCTGTACGCGCAAGCCGCTTTTTTCTTCGATCCGCGCTGGCTGCTCGCGTTCCTGAATGACATGATCTTGCTCGATGTGCGGGCATTTCACAGCGCGGCCATTATTGCCCTCTGCTTCTATTTCTGCTGGCGCGGCCTGCGCGTGATCTACCGCGAATACGAGCCGTCGCAGGCATTCAGTATCTTGCGCCTGGGAATGCTCATCCTGCTGGCGGTGATCCTGGTGCGCGTGGGACAGATCAGCGTCGGAGGAATTGCCAGCGGCGATCTCATGCTGCTGCTGCTGATCCCCATCTTCTTCTTTCTTGCGCTCTCGGCTCACGCGCTGGCGCGCATCACCTTCTTGCGCCACACGCACACCTTCGACGAGACCAATATAGAGGCGCAAGAACGGGCCGTCGTGGGCGTCATCGCCGCCTTGGGCCTCGCTCTACTGCTAATCTCGCTGCTTACCTACGCGCTTATCAGCCCGCAGGCGCTGGAGAAAGCGCGGCAGGCGCTCAGCCTGTTTGGCACGCTCTACGATCAACTGGTGCTGCTGGTCTCAGAATTGATCGTGCTGCTAGTGACGCCCCTGTTCCTGTTGATCAACTGGCTGATCTCGCTCTTGCCGCCGCGCCATGCTATCTCTAACAACGCGCAACGACCGCGCGGGCTGCCCTCACATGTAGTAAGCTCCGGGCATCTCGTGTCGCAGCTCGCGCCCATCCTCAAGATTGCGCTGCCGCTCCTCTTCCTGCTATTTGCCGCGCTCATCATGCGTCGCCTGTTGCATTACCTCCGCCGCGTGCGCCTGGTCGCCAATCAACGCGGTCGGGAAACGCGCGAGAGCCTCTGGTCATGGCGGCTGCTCTGGACGCCGTTGCAGACATTATGGCGCTTCCTGCTCAGGCTGTTCTCGCGCCGCCGATCACAGCATAGAATCCAGGCCGCGCCGGATGATCTGCCCGCCGCACCGTCGGCACGCACCATGCGAGAAGTCTATCGCCTGCTTTTGCGACGCGCCGCCGCGCTTGGCTACCCGCGCCAGCGCCACGAAACGCCGTCCGAACTCAAAGAGCGGCTAGATGCACACCTGCCCGCCTCCGAGCCGCCGCTGGGCCAGATCACCGTCGCCTACATTGAGACGCGCTACGGCTGCGCCGTAGCGCGAGACACAGAATTAGCCCAGGTACAACAGGCATGGGCCACGCTGGAACGGGTATGGGAGAGCAACCCGTAGAGGTATAATGAAGGTATCATTCACCTGTCCATATTGAAGAGAAGATTGTTGGAGTGGCGCTATCATC
>DATLSW010000379.1:0-5511 GCA_035533955.1 Ktedonobacteraceae bacterium
GCAATTTGCGCAAGATGCTGTTCGCGCGCGCGTAGGCGTACTGGAGATAGACGCCGGTATCGCCATTGGGGCGCAGCGCCTCGTCGATGTCGAGCGTGATCACCTGCTGGAGATTGTAACGGACCATAAAGTAGCGAATGGCCGAGGCCGCCAGGATCGCCGCCGTCTCATCCGACAGGTCGGGTTTGGCTTCTTTCATGCGCGCTATCGCGGCATTGATGAGGTCGTCGGCTTTGATCTCGATGCCCTTGCGCCCGCTCATGGGATAGGACTCGCGCCCATCGGAAGTATCAACGCCCAGGCTGGCAGCGGTCGCGGCGGAAAGCGTAACAACTTCATAGGCCAGGTGAATGGAGTTACCGGCCTGTTCGGCATAGCCGAGGCGGCGCAGGCTCTCGTAAACCACCTGCTGCGGATAGGACTGGCGCGCGTCGATGACGTTGATGACCCGATTCGCGTGACCAAAGCGCCTGGCATCGGCCTCGTCTTGCTGCTGGTCATACGCGCTGGGGATACGCATCGTCCAGAGCAAACGCCCATCAGGCTGGTAGCCCCACGAGACAAAGATGAATTGCACGCCTAGTTTGTCGGTCAGGCCGAACTTCCACAACTGGTTGGCGATATCTTTGGCGGTGTAGGTAGCCGTGCCGTCGCTCCTGACGAGGATTTTGTCGCTCATGCGGTCGCCATCGTCCGACTGCATATCGCCGTCGCCAAAAGGCAACACCCAGCAGCCAGCGGCTTTGCCTGTCTCTGGATGCTCCAGTACCCCTTGCTCGCGCAGCATCTCAAAGACATGCTGCCAGAGGCCCGCCTGGAGAATGGCCGACTCCCAGCTCAGCAGATCATAGGAAATGTTGAGACGCGACATCGTTTTCAACTGCGCATGGACAATCTGGCGCGAAAGGTCGGCAGCAATGACCGTATAATCTGGCTCGCCGGGCAGTTCTTCGCCGTGTTCGATAGAGCGCAAAACCTTTCTTTGCAATTCTTTCAATTCCGGGCGCTCTTCATACGCTTTGCCCACGGCGACATAAACGCGCGAGCAAAAGTAATCGAAGGTTTCGCCCGGTAGTCGCTCATTGCCTTCGGGAAGCTGCAACTGCCCTTTTTGCAGCAGCAAAAGCCCGACCACGACATCAGCCACTTGCACGCCGGAATCGTCGATGTAGTTTTGTGCCTCGACATCGTAGCCCTGCGCGCGCTGCATACGCACAACAGTGTCGCCGATGCACGAATTGCGCAGATGGCCGACGTGGGCCGCCTTATTGCTATTGATGGCGGTATGCTCAATAATGACTTTCGTGCCGACTCCGACATCATTTTGCCCAAAGTCGGGGCCAGCCTCCAAAACGCGCTCAATAATGCTCTGGCCGACGGACGGACGATGCAGGCGAAAGTTCAGAAAGCCTGGTTTGGTGACGGTGATCTCCTGAATGATCGCGCTGTTCATCTCGCGCAAGCTCGCCGCCAACGCCTCCGCTATCAGCATGGGAGGGCGGCCCAATTTATTTTTACCCGCCCAGGGCATGACCGGCATCGAATAATCGCCGAAGCTGGCCTGCGCGGAAAAACGCAAGTCAATAGGAAGCTGATTCACATCGAAATCCATCTGCTCGCGCAGGAGATAGGTCGCGGTCGCTTGCTTGATCAGGTCGATCAGGTAGTCATGCAGGTCGCGTGATGCCATGTCACTCGCGTCTTGATCCTTACTTACTGTTGTCATATATCCTCATTCTTGTAGACATATTCGCCCAACCGTAGGGGCAGTGGCTCTGCCGCGCCCGCATGAACACGCTATCCTCCGCAACGGGCGGGGCAAGCCCACGCCCCTACTGAAGACCTTATACTCTATACTTCGTCGCCAATCCCTTGAGCCAGTTGATCTGTTTTTCCGTTGGGCGAAAGTTATTTTTTTGCAGGCGTTTTGCCATGTCCGCAATAAATTGTCGCTCCACACTGGTAGCGCAACTTGTATGCTCATCCAACGCCTTGAGCTTTTGCGCCTGCCAGCGCAGCGTGTTGAGTTGATCGGGCGGCAGCCGGTTGTGCGCCTCAGCGACGCTTGATTCCTGCCAGGAACGATACGCGGCCTCGTCACTGTTGAAAGCTCCCAGGCCGGCCAGTTCGTCGGCGCGCTCGTTCAGGTCGTGTCCGGCATGGCCTTGCACCCAGATAAACGTCGGCGGCACACTGCGGCGGCCAAGCAAGACGCGGTACAGCGACCAGAGATCGCTATTGGCCTTCATCTGAAAGATTCCCTGGGCCACCTTGATGGTGTAATTGCTATCGCTGTAGACGGTGAGCGCGGCAGCAACTGGCGCGATACTGAGCGCGGCTAATACGGCGGTAATCTCTGCGCGGTTATTGGTCGTTGTCTGCGCGCGTGGGATATGCCCATAGCATTCGATGCGCGCCGCGCCCTCACGAGCCACGTTGTCAGCGACATCCGCGGCGGACAGAACAATCGCGGCCCATCCTGCCGGCCCGCCAGGGTTTTTGATACAAGCGCCATCGGTATAGGCGATCACGCGCTCCTGGCTCAACTTCGTGCGTTCCTCGACGGAGAGCAAGCGCAGCGCCGCCAGCACCGATTGCCATTCTAGTGAATCATCTGCGATAGTCACATTTACTCTCAACACAAACGCGCACTATATTACCACCCGTTCCGCGCGAATGACGCCGCGCTTGTTCTTCTTGCCCTCAACAACCAGCGTACTGCCTTCATGGAGCTTGAGCAGAGCAGCAGGCGGCAACGAGCGACCATTCTGCTTCACTATTATAGTCGTCGCGTCAATACGGACCGCCACGGGCCGATTCTCACTGGTCCGCGCTCTATGAACTGTGCCGGCGAGAACATAGACATCCTTTTCATCTGCAAGCTGAATCGCGCCAATAACAGTGACTTTCCGCCCATCTTCGAGCATTCTCTTGATCTGATCAGGAAAAAACTGAGCAGCTTCGCCTGCATCAACTGCCTGTTCCTTCCCCTTTACTCTCTGATCTTCAACAGCGGGTAGCGCAGAATTATGCTCAAACAAGGTGTTGTCATAGGCTTGAGGAATGGCGACCCGCAAAGCGCGCGGCAGCACATCGATACGATACGTCACCATCATCTCGCGCGGCTCAAGAGCGTGTTGCAGCGCCCGGCGCGTGGCCTTACTCAGATAATCTTTGAGCTGGACCGCGCTCCCATCCAATTGCAAATTAATGGAAGCTGGAGCCTTGAGTGAAAAATGCGCACTCGTGATATACTCGGCAGTCATGTTATCTGGTCGGCGTCTGAACAGAAGCGAGGCGGCTAATTGCATTGTGGTCAGAGGAGTCCCAGCGGTAATCAGGCAGGCATTCAAGAGACCATCATCGATATAGGCGTTGGGCGTGATTTCGACAACATCAGCATAGCGGCGCGTGTTGCCAATGACGATCTGCATCACCTCGCCCTTCAAGCGCGTCCCCGCGTTGTCCTCGGCTCCGTCCATCTCTATTTCGACGGGAAACGATTGATGCACCGGAACTTCTCTGGCAGCCGAAAGGCCAACAGCAACAGAGCCAAGCCGGTACTTGAGCGGTTTGGAAACACGGCTCATCACGGTGGCATCGATGCCAAGTCCAGACATAAGCATGAAATAATGCTTTGCGTCTTTATCAGACCGGTCATTTTCGCCTGATTGCGTCTCTTGCGCTTTGTCGGACACAGCGAGCGACGACACCTCGATATGGCCGATATCGACGCGGCGGAACTCGCTCCCGACCAGGGTCAGCACTGCTTTAATAGGATCGGTGGGAATACCAACCTCATTAGCCCAGACATTAGCCGTACCGCCAGGGATCAGACCGACGGTACACTGCTGATCTTTGACATTCATCACACCATTGATCACCTGGCAAAGCGTACCATCGCCGCCATAGGCAATAATCAGGTCATGACCCTTCTCAACCGCTTTCTTCGCCAGAGCTATGCCATGGTCGCCATATTCCTTGATAGCCATCCTGGTACGCCAACCGGCCGCTCCCAGCACAGCGAGTACACCGGTAATGTGAGTAAAGTTTTGTCCAGCCCTGGGATTGATCACCAGGTAGGCTTTTTTGCCGCTCATTTGTAATGCTCCCTCGTCCTCATTCGTTGGCTATGGACACTGCGTAGAGGCGTCTGACTCCGCCCCATTTGATGCCCAATTAGCATGGTTTGTAAGAGCGAGGCAAAGCCTTCGCAAAATTTAGCGAGAGGCCGCAATTGCCTGCAATATGCCGCCGACTATGGCCCAAAGGGCAATCAGCCAGGGCCACACGCCGCCATGCCGCGCGCGCGCTTCCTTACTCGTTACACGGGCAAACCATGCTCTGGTCACGGGTCGGCTCATACGCCAGGCAATGAGCGGCGAGAAGATCACCAGGATCACCTCTGTCACGACAGGCCAGTAATGGCCTTGTTTGCCGCTCTGCCACAGATTGTACAGTGAAAAGATGCCCACGAGAAACAGCAAGGCGTTCGCCGCCACCTGCACAGGGCGCGTCCAGCGCCAGCCACGCCGCAAGCCCTCGCCGTAGATGGCAAGTAACGCTGCAAAAGGCAGCACAATAATGAACGATACGATAATATTGATCGCCGTACCGAATTTCAGGAACGGAAGGAAGGAATTTTTGCTGCCCAACAACGGTAAAAACGGCGTAACCAGGATTTGCACGACCAGTCCCCAGTCGAAAGCGACGGCCATACCGATTCCTTGCGGTGCGGGCAATGAATTCTCAGGCGCGACGGGCATTTCCTCTTGCTGTTCAGACGAGGTCAGGTCCGATGCCCTTGACCGTGACGATTTGTTCACAATGTATTTCTCTATCTCTATGCTGTTATTCTGAAATGTATGCAGTAGGGGCGCGAGCTTGCCCCGCCCGTGCTTGTACGCAAAGCGCGTTCTGACAACGGGCGGGGCAAGCCCTCTGTGTCCTGGTAACGGGCGGGGCAAGCCCTCTACGGGCGGGGCAAGCCCGCGCCCCTACGGTATACATTTCAGAATAACAGCATAGAGATAGAGAAATACATTGTGAACAAATCGTCACGGTCAAGGGCATCGGACCAGACCTCGTCTGAACAGCAAGAGGAAATGCCCGTCGCGCCTGAGAATTCATTGCCCGCACCGCAAGGAATCGGTATGGCTGTCGCCTTCGATTGGGGGCTGGTCGTGCAAATCCTGGTTACGCCGTTTTTACCGTTGTGGTTGGGCAGCAAGAATTCCTTCCTTCCGTTCCTGAAATTCGGTACGGCGATCGATACTATCGTATCGTTCATTATTGTGCTGCCTTTTGCGGCGTTACTCTCCGTCTACGGCGAGGGCGTGCGGCGCGGCTGGCGCTGGACGCGCCCCGTGCAGGTGGCGGCGAATGCCTTGCTGTTTCTCGTGGGCATCTTTTCACTGTACAATCTGTGGCAGAGCGGCAAACAAGGCCATTACTGGCCTGTCGTGACAGAGGTGATCCTGGTGATCTTCTCGCCGCTCATTGCCTGGCGTA
>DATLSW010000380.1:0-7069 GCA_035533955.1 Ktedonobacteraceae bacterium
ATCCCTTCTCTCAAATACAGGACATACAGAAGACAACCGTTGGGGTTGCCAAATATCAGGTCGTATCAAAGGTGATGATCTATTTCGTTCTGGTTTGCCATAGCGATGCAATCTCCTCGCTTTTGCATCATATCATATAGCAATAACGCGCCGTTAACCTCTTCGTCATGATCATAGGGCGTTTCTTCAATGGCGACAAGGGCATACAGTGCGACCGCTGGCCCGTTTAGCTATCTCTATCGATTTTTGTTGCTTGCTATCGATCATAATATGCTATAATCACTTGAGCTTAACAAAAAAGCAAAGGAGGCAGGATCGTGTTTCCAGAAATTTCGGATTATCTCAAAAGCACGTTGGGAAGTAATATCTCGAACCTCGTGCAGCCGGACAAAATCGCTGCTGCCACGATCTTTCTACTGCTGAATCTTGGGAACATTATTCTGAACATCGGCAGTTTCAGCGCGCCGGGCAATCCTCTTCATCCCCTCTTCAACACGTTTCTCAACATGGACCCTCTCTTGCAAGGCAGCACGGCTATCGTGATCATCATCATACTGGCCTATCTGCTACTAAGCTTCAACACCGCGATCATGAAAGTGTTCACCGGCGAAGTCTGGACAGAGACCTGGCCTGCCGGTCTCTGCAAAGAACTTCAAATGCGCAAGCGCGACAGTTTACTTCGAGAAAGTAAGGGAGGAACGCTCAACAATGATCTCGCCAACCAGCAACTCATCACCAGTTTCGCTCCAGAGCAAACGGATGCCCGTCCTACGGCGCTCGATATCTATCCAACGGCGTTGGGCAACGTGCAAAGCGCCACAGTAAGCTATATCTACAACCACTATGGGATCGAAATGGCGGCGCTCTGGCCCCACATGGAAAGCGTGGTTGAGACGACCGACGCGGCTTTGTCAAAGCGCATCGACAACGAGAAGGCCGCGCTCGACTTTTTGCTGAACATGGCGTTTCTTTCTATCATCTTCGCCATCGAGCTAATTGTCCAATCCTTCGTTCTTTTCACCAGCCTGTCTATCCTGTGGATAATTGTCCCTATCGTCCTGGCAGCGATCACCTATCAAGGGGCCGTTCTCAAAGCGCGTACCTGGGGCGATGTGGTGCAGGTAGCGTTCGATATGCATCGCGACGATTTGCGACAAAAGCTCGGCGTCCGGCCCTTTACTTCGCTGGAAGATGAGCGGGAGGGATGGCGCAAGGTTTCACACCTGCTTCTGTGGGGCGAGCCTGCCGATGGTGTCTTTGTCATAGGAACATCGGCGAACGGTAGCGATGCCCCAAAAACAGCGAAGACCTCCACAACTCCTGGCGCGGTAAGCGAGAAAGCAACGGTCAAAACTCTCGCCGATATCGAAGCTGAAATGCAATCTATTGTGGTGAGCCTGGATACACCCAGAAACGCGCAAGATCTGAACATTCCTGCCGCTGATCACCTGATGGTTGTTAGCCAGCATATCGATTATTTCCTGGCCGTTCGCAATACCTCCAAACAGGAGATCAAAGACGCTTTTTTGTATGTCACAGACGCGCGCATTCCCGTCATTTACATACAGCCTGCCGCCCAGAATATTGAGGGGCAAGCGCTTCCTGGCGTTCACGCGACTATCATCCCTCAAAGTGTCGGCAATGGCTGTGCAGGCAAACAACTTGTCTGGTCGATCGACCGCTTAGAAGCGGGCAAATCACTGCTGATCTGTTATCGTTTACCGTGTCAGATGTTCGCCGCTATTGCCGATGCGGGGAAGCTGAGAATCGAGCGCGCTGAAACTGCATCGACAGAAACACTCTGCCCGGATACCGGAGCTATCGATTATACCATCGCCATCATAGCTAACAACTCAGGAAAGATGAGCGGAAATATTGAGGTGTTCGATACCCGCAAGACTTTGTCAGACGAGGCAAAATTCGGTTGCCTGTGGTATGACGGCAGAGATGATCCACAAATCATAGCGGCAAAAAAACTCTCAGCGCCGGATCGCTACTTGTGGGATATTACCCCCATCGATCCCAACAACACGAGCGAGCAGGTTACACTGACCTACACCGTATAGTATTGGCCGAAGGAGAAACGCTTATGTCACCAATCTCTCAGCCGGTTCCTATAGGAAGCGGCAAACCGCCGCGTTCATCTACATCATATACACCCTGTATCGATGACATAGAAAAACTGAGCAAGCTGCGTCTTCTTCCGGGGATAGCGATCAAGAAATTCATTGCAGCGCAGAACGGTCAAACTTCCGACATGGCGGAAGTAGACATCACAGATTACATTGTACCCAGCGATCTGCTCGACGAAATTGATGGCATCCCCCTGGAACACCGCGAAATTGCCATGCTGCAACTCCAGCATAGCGCCGACTCTCGCCCCGACGATTTTACGGTATTGAACGACCTGGCTTGCGTGTATGCAGTATCAGGCCGCTACCATGAAGCGCGAGATAGTTTGGCACAGGCATCACAAGTAGCCGAACAGGTATGGGATACCGTGAAAGCGACAGAAGCCGCGTTGCAAGCGCCAGACGCGGTGGAACACGTATTACAGGCGTTAAACCAGGCGGAAAAGAAATTACAAACAGTGGAAGCTGCAAAGCAAACGCTACAGGCGCTGCAAGCAGTAGAGCAATCGCTGGTTATCGATCTGGTAGTGAGGGTGCTGCAAGAAGCAGAATATGTGCTACAGGGATCGCTGGTGGTGGAACAGGCGGCGCTGGCAGTGGAACAGGTTGTACAGGTTGTGCAGGAGGCAGAGTACACATTACATACATCGCTGGCGGTAGAACGGGCAGCGCTGGCAGTAGACCGGGTGTTGCTAGCTGTGCAGGAAGCAAAGGATGCAGTAGCCAGGCTTTTACCGAACACTTTCGGAAAGATCATGAGCGATAATCTGCATATCCTGAAACAGATCATCAACACTCAAAGCGATCAGCGTCTCTGGGGAACGATAGGAGTTCCATAATGAATACCAATCAGTCAACAGGGAACAGCAGGCGCCTGGCGCTGGATTGGATCATCTCACTGCTGGCGCTGTCAGCGCTCATCGCGGGCATGATTCTCGCCTATATGGGTCGCCAACCCGCGCTATCCGGGCTCGACTATCCTGGGTGGGGTCTTGTTGCTCTCGCCTTCCTGGTATCGCTGCATCATTATGCGCGGCGCTCGCGGGCAATCATCTGGGGTTTGGGGCTTGCCACCATCATATTTCTTACCATGATCACCCCCTCGTCGTATAGCCCTCCTCAGCCGAAACAGCCATATACCTTTGCGCTCGACGCCTCGAAGATCAAATCAGACCTGGATATTCTTGCTACCAGCCATGAAAAGGTGATCGTCGTCCTGGTAGTGAATAAGCAGGATTACTCGTATCAGGCCCAGATTATCCAGATGGCGCTTACTGGATCGCCCGTCACCTGTCAGTTCGCTTCACCTGTTCCCATTCCGTCCGCTACGACCACTCCCGCCGCATCGCCTGCTGTCCAGGGAACACCTTGTTTGAATGGGGAAGTAGGGATTGTCAGCGTCGAACTTTCAAACGCAACCCAGTCGATACGCGAGGATTTCATGAGTGAGTTACCGAATGCCAGCACAATCTATATTTTTCCAGCTTCGACGCAAAATGAGCAAACCTTTTCAGCACAGGCGCTATGATTGACATTCGGTCATGGAGCAGAGAGTACGATTTTTGAGCGCGGTAGAGGAATGGTTCGAGCGCGCCCGGTGAGGTTCGAACTCACGACATCGCGCTTAGAAGGCGCGCGCTCTATCCGCTGAGCTACGGGCGCTCATGGAACCGGCCTTTGATAGGCCAACTCCAGCGCCTGTATCATAACAAGAAAGGAAGTGATCTGTCAAGGGAAACGGCGTACAGAAAAAACTGGAACGCGACGGCGTGTCGCGTTCCAGTTTTTTCTGTAGTCCGGGTCTATCCTAATACAGGATCACAGACGCGCCGTAAGGAATCTGCGGGTACAGCCAGGCGACGTCGCTGGGAACCATGTTGATACAACCGTGGCTGCCGTCGCCATTGAAGGATGTCGTGCCGCCCGCGTCATAATGCGGGAATTCATCATTCGTGCCAAAGGTCTGGCGCCACCAGGCGTCGTGGAAGAAGTAGCCATCGGAATGGTACTCCATCGCGTACTGGATATTGGTATTAGGATACCAGAATGCCGAACCTGGGGGCTCGCTGGACTTAAACACCGTCGGAGACTCTTTCAAGATGATGCTCCAGAATCCTGGAGGAGACGGCTTCTGGTACTGGCCGGAAACGATCCAGAACGATCTGATCAGCTTGCCATTGAGGTAGTACCGCAGTGCTTGCTCGACGAAGGAGACGACGAGAACCGCGCCGGAATTGGGGCCATAGACGCCGTAGTGCTTCATCAGCGAGATGTCGGTCGCGTGGGGCTGATTATAGGGCGTCTTATCGGCGTAGTCAGCCTCCATCGCCTTCAACTCCATATAGTTGTTCTGGATGATCGTCAGGGCCGCCTGATAATCAGACAACTGCCCCGTTGACTGCGCGTACTGCAAAGCCGCGTTGCCATCCAGGCCAACGCCATAAGCGGCGCTATATTCATAATCCAGGGGATAGCTATTGCCATCGACAGGATCGTGAAATGCGTGGCTATTGCCCCAGTTGTTGACCTCGTTCTCGTACTGCTGATACAGGTAGTTGGTATAGCCGACGGTCATCGAGTATTGCAGCGAGGCAGTATCATGTTCAATTTGCGATGAGACTTTCAGATACTGGCTGATCGTTTTCGCCTGGCTAAAAGCTGCTTGATCAGCCTGATACTTCGCCTCAAAAGAGGTTGTACTCTGTCCATATTGCTTCAGTTGCGCGATGTCCGCGCTAAACTGCTGTAGTTTGGCCGCGCTGACATACGGAATGGCCTGAATTGAAACGGTTGATGTCGTCTGTATCTGCGTTTGCAACTGGTTAATCAGGTTCGTGTAATCAGCAGGTGTGCTTGCACTGCGGAAAAGTTGCAGGTCTTGCTGCTCTTCCTGGTTGAAAGCGGTAGTATCAACGCGCGAGTCCTTCAACTGCTTGACATCCTGCTGGAACGCGGTCAGATCGTTATAAGCGGGTTCCATCAGGTTAAGCGCCAGGGTGGACTGTTTGGCGTTGAGGCTGATCGACAGGTAATCCTTCGGATACTGCGCCTTTGCCAGCGCGTTCTGATATTGTTCAAGCTGTTGCTGATACGTTTTCACTTCGATGAAGTTCTGTGATTGCCGTAATCCCAGAGCATTCTCCAGGCTCTGTATGTCTTGCGCAGCCTGATAATCGAGCTGCTGCGTCGCCTGCACTTTCAGCCCCTGCACCTGCACGGTCAACATATGATAGCGCTGGGACAGATTCGCGTAGTATACGTTCCCCCCCTGGCCGCCTAAAAACGCCCAGGGCGCACTCGTATTGTTCAACTGCTTTTCCTGGTTCAGAATCGGCTGCAACAAAGAGGCTGGAACGCCAATGTTTTCGGCGCTGCTGATAGCCGCGTCCAATTGCGCTTTGCTACTGCTGGAACTCTGCTGAACCTGCGGATCAGCGCCACAGGCGCTGAGCAAAAACGCCAGCAACAGCGCCATACTGAGAAGAAGCAAGCCACCTTTGCTCTTTTTATAGCGTGACCTGGATATGGTACGACGGATCATACGCCTATTGCCTCCTGAGTTCATTCATAATATATCCTTGAAATAGAATTGAGAGATAGGCATAGCCTTTTCATAAAAATTTCAATCCCTGGCAGGATTAGACGGCCATTTACCCTCAGCCTTCCCTATTCATTACATCGCTTGACAGGCCGGAAAGTAACAGGTATGTTTCATTCCCCACACGGGCGCATCGGCTTTTCAGGCAGGTAGAGCATGGGAGGAGACGCGCGTCCCGCTCCCATGCTAGAGGGCATCAGGCAAGCGCCTGCTGCAAGTCTGCCAGCAAATCCTCGCCATCCTCGATGCCCACCGAGAGACGCAACAGCATATCGGTGATGCCGCGCGATTCGCGAATCTCGCGCGGGATTGAGCCATGCGTCATCGTGGCAGGATGGCAGACCAGCGACTCGACGCCGCCCAGGCTCTCCGCCAGCGAAAACACCTTGAAACGGCGCACAACGGCATCGACATCGGCATACGTCCCTTTGAACTGGAACGAAACCATGCCGCCGAAGCCGCTCATCTGCCGCTTTGCCAGGGCGTAACCTGGATGAGAGGGCAGGCCCGGATAATAGACCTTTTCTACGCGCGGGTGTTCGGCCAGGAATACCGCGACCTGCCGCGCATTGGCCTCGTGCTGGCGCATCCGCACCGGCAGCGTCTTGATGCCGCGCAGCGTCAGCCAGGAGTCAAACGGCGAAGGCACTGCGCCCGCCGCGTTCTGATAGAACTTGATAGCCTCGTAGACCTCACTACTGTTAGTAACGACGGCTCCGCCAATAACGTCGCTATGACCATTGAGATATTTGGTCGTGCTGTGAACGACGATATCGGCCCCCAGTTGCAGCGGCTGCTGGAAATAGGGGCTGGCAAAGGTATTATCCACCACGAGCAGAAGATCATGCTGGTGAGCGATATCGGCCACGGCGCGAATATCCGCGAGACCCAGCAGAGGGTTTGTCGGCGTCTCCAACCAGATCAACTTCGTATTGGGGCGAATCGCCTGCTCATAGCCGGCCGCGTGATTGGCCGTCACATAGCTTGTTTCGATGTGATAGCGGCTCATGACGCGCTCAAAAATGCGATAGCTGCCGCCGTACAAATCATCGCCGGCAATCATGTGGTCGTCCGCGCTGAGCAGACTGAGAACAGCCTGTTCCGCCGCCATGCCAGAGGCGAAAGCCAGCCCGTACTGGCCGCCTTCGAGCGCGGCAAGGCAAGCTTCAAGCGCACTGCGCGTGGGATTCTGCGTGCGCGAATACTCAAACCCCTTATGTTCCCCCAGCCCGCTCTGGACATAGGTTGCCGTCTGAAAAATGGGCGTCATAATCGCGCCGGTCGATGGATCAGGTTCCTGCCCGGCGTGAATAGCTTTAGTATCAAACTTCATACAATT
>DATLSW010000381.1:0-3578 GCA_035533955.1 Ktedonobacteraceae bacterium
GTTGGGCTGCCCATACGCGCCCACGAAATCGCTAAGTGGGCCGCCCAGCCTCGGTGTGCCATGCGTCGCCGCAAGCCCGGATGCTGGTTTGGAAGTTGGTTTCGGTTTGGCCGTCGCCACAGGCTTTGTGGCCTGGGCCTGCGTTGCTTGCGGAGTCGCCTGCGCTTGTGGTGGCGGCGATGCAGTGGTGGCAATGGCCGTGATCACGATCACGATCACGATCACGAGGAGAACTGCGACTGCGCCGATCACGAGGAACAATCGCCGCGGACCTCGCCGGGGCCCGGATGATCGCGGCCCTGGAAATGGCGCAGGCGGCGGGGCAAAGGGTGGCGCAGGCGGCGGTTGCGTGGCGAACGGAGCTGGCTGGGCATACGGTGGAGGTGCAAAAGACCCGCGCTCGCCGAGGAATGGTGATGGCGGCGCATACGACGCGGGCGGGAAGGATGCGGCTGGTTGCTGTGCAGCAAAGCCCGAGCTGCGCAGCATGGCCTGAATCATTGCAGCATCACGCGGCGGCACCAGATCGGCGTGCAGCGTTGTTCCGCCCTGTCCAGAGAAGATCAGGTTCGTGCCGCCGCCTTTCCCGAAAACAGGCGGCACAGCAACCTTGCTCTCCAGGTTCGTCAGCGCTGTTCTCAGCATCGTTTCCGAACGGAGCGATCCCAGTTGCACAATGATGGCAGTGTCAGTAAGCAGGAGCGTGCCTTGTTTGCAGCGCGTGCGAAACAAGGGCGGTGAAGAAGATTGCATACAAAGTCCCCTTTACAAGATTCTTTATCAACCAGGCGTTGATAGCATCGTTGAGTTTCCACAGCGCATTGTACCAGAGAATTTCATCGATGAGTATAAAGATTTCATATATTTTGGGAATCTCGCGAAAATCGATACAACATGGTACAAACTACCCCCTTGTAATTTGTAAAAAGATCGGGTATGATCACTTATGGTTTCTATGATCACCAAATGAAGACAGTGAATGGCATGACAACAACGATGATGACCACAAAGCACAAGCTGATAGCCTTGCGAACAGAGGTTGGGCTGCGCACTCAGGAAGATTTCGCACAAGCCGCTGGTATTGATCAGACGACGGTCAGCAAGATCGAAAATGGCCGCCCCGTCTCGGAGAGAACGGCGTGGCTGGTTCTGCACGCGCTCAATCGCGCGCGAAAAAAGTACGGGCTACCAGACATTACGCTCGATGACATCGACATGCCGCTCATTGAGTGATCGCGGGAATCACAGCGCTCTATTTTTCTCGAGGGGGTAACACACGCTGTGATCACCAGTATCGCCGGCGCGCTCTACACGGCCTGGATCGTGGCGCTTGTCTGGCTCCTTATCGTCGCCATCCGGGCGCTGCGCGCGAGCCTACGCGCGAGGCAGCAGTTTGATGAACTCGGCGATTTTGCTGAAGTTCTCGAGGGGGTAACAACCATGCAAGCGATTCGCTTTGCGAACGCCGCCGGTGATGGCGGCGAGGATCACCAACCGGTGATGGCGTTTCTCGGACGGGATATGCCGCCTGAGATGTTTGTGATGTATGAGCGTGGCGGCCTGGTCGCGCCGCGCCGCTGCCAAAGACAGCGGAGGCAGAGCGACCTGCGCGAATTTCGGATGCAGCTTGACATCTACGCGCACCAGTGCGGCTGCCGGTTCGGGCGCGTCGAGACGATGGGGCTGTATCTGACCGCGCAGTCAGCGGAGCGCGAACTGGCGGAACTGCACGCGGCAGCGCAGCCATGAGCGCGGAGATTGCGACGGCGACAGCCGTCCTCGCCTGGGCGGATCGTTTGTTGCGCCCGGCCGCGGCGCGCTACGAAGCCGATGGCGAGACAGCCGTCCACGCGGCGGTGACGTTTCCCGGAAGGCGCGTGGTGCCGACGGACATTCTGGTCCGCGACGCCATCGAGCGCTATCTGGCGCAGACCGGTGAGCTGCCGGCAGCCATCGCGCTCTCGCCGCTGCGACTCCTGAGTATGGTCGGATACGCCGACCATGGCTATCCGTTCCAATCGGCGCGGCTGCCGCTGCTGCTGCGGCGCGGTGTTGGATCGGACGAGGCTCGCCCTCTGGGGAGCCGCGACACGCAAGAACTTGACCTGGTACGATGAAGACGACCCATGCGACGACAACAGAATACGCTGCCACCTCCTCCACTCTTCCCCCAAGAGTCCGTTCGTGTTAAAATAGAAGTCGTTATTTGCTATTTGCACTAGAAGAATCGTACCTGACTCGCCCTTTGCCAGCGTTCTATGCCAGGCAAGAATGGCAGGGTCGCTAGCTGGATCGAGGAATAGTATGCCGCAAGGTTATGTACGCTTCCCACACATCTACCAGGATCGCATCGTATTTGTCGCCGAAGATGATCTCTGGCTTGTTTCCGATCAAGGGGGACGCGCAGAACGGCTGACTGCTGCTGTAGATGAGATACACTATCCGCGCTTTTCTCCCGATGGGCAATGGCTGGCATTTGTGGGAGAGGAAGAGGGACCAACTGAAGTATATGTCATGCCCGCGGCGGGCGGTCCGGCCACACGTCTCACCTTTCAATCCGCCAATTGTCGCGTGCTGGGGTGGACTTCCGATAGCAAAGAGATTCTTTACGCTAGCAATGCCGACCAGTTTAACTGGGGATTCTATGCCATTTATGCCGTTGCGCTCGAAGGTGGTATGGCACGTCAGTTACCGGTTGGGATGGCGAATGCCATCTCCTACGGTCCGCACGGCGCGGTCGTACTTGGACGAAACATCAACGAACCGGCGCGCTGGAAACGCTATCGCGGTGGAACCGCCGGGCATTTGTGGTGTGACGTGGAGGGCAGCGGCGCGTTTCGCCGCCTGCTGGATGTGAAAGGGAACATCGCCGATCCCTGCTGGGTCGGCGATCGTATCTATTTCCTCTCCGATCATGAAGGCGTCGGCAACATCTACTCGTGTACGCCGCGGGGAGAAGATGTGCGCCGCCATACCGATCATGACGATTTCTACGCTCGCAACCTCGCCAGCGACGGGCAACGCCTGGTCTATCACGCTGGCGCTGATCTCTATTTGTTCGATCCCGGCAACGGAGAGACGCGCCGCTTAGACGTTGAATTGCCCAGCTTGCGCACGCAGCGTAATCGTAAATTCGTTCCCGCCTCCGGCTATCTCGACTCCTACGCGCTGCATCCACAGGGCTATGCCGTTGCCATCACTACCCGCGGCAAAGCCTTTTCGGTAGGAAATTGGGAGGGGCCAGTTCTCCAGCATGGCGAACCTGACGGCGTGCGCTACCGGTTCCTGAAATGGCTTAACGATGGCAAACGCTTTGTAGCCGTCAGCGACGAAATTGGCCGCGAGGCGCTGACGTTGTTCGATCCGGAAACCGCCGTTGAACCGCGCGTGCTGCGTGAACTGGAATTTGGGCGCGTAACCAGCCTTGAGGTTTCGCCAACAGATGATGTTGTTGCTCTTGCCAACCATCGCAACGAACTGATTATCGTCGATCTTGAACACGAGCGATTGGCAGTGGCTGATAAAAGTGACTATGGCCGCGTGAGTGGTCTATCCTGGTCGTCTGATGGGAACTGGCT
>DATLSW010000382.1:0-4943 GCA_035533955.1 Ktedonobacteraceae bacterium
CAAATGGTTCCGCGCATCATCAATGCCGCCATGCTCTCGTTCTCAACCGGCGTTGATCGCTTCCTGATCTCATTTCTCGGCGTGGTTCTCGCCGCTTCCACACTCGACGGTCTGATCACACAATACGCTCAGGCATTTCAACTTTTACAGCTACCTTTGACTATTCTAGGCGCAACTATCGCGACAGCAGCCTTCCCCACCCTGGCCGAAAATGTCGCGAAGAACCGCTTCGATCGCTTCCGCGCGACGATCATGGAAACGCTGCGCAGCATCCTCTTTCTATCGGTGCCATCCAGCGTGGGACTGATTGTACTGGGATTAACCATCGTTCAGGTTCTCTTTGAACACGGAGCTTTTGACTATCAGGACGCTATCTTGACGGCTTATCCCCTGGCTGGCTTTGCTATTGGGTTGGCTGGCCTCTCCGCGGTCGAGATACTGACACGCTCATTTTATGCCTTGCGCGATAGCAAAACGCCGGTAATTATCAGTATCATCCAATTTATCTTCAAGATCGCCTTGAGTTTGGTCTTGATCTCCCTGGTTGTGTTTGGCGCTGGTTGGGGAACTGGCGCGCTGGCCTTCTCCACGGCGGTTGCCAGCACACTGGAGGCCGTGGCTCTGCTCTGGCTGCTACAGCAGCGCGTCGGCGGTTTCGAGTTGCGTAAATTGATGCATTTTATCGGGCGAGTATTGCTCGCGTCGGCAGTTATGGGCATCAGCGTTCTTCTTGCACGCCTGCTCCTCGATTTGCTTCTGTCAACGGCGCCATCGCCGGGCAATCCGTCGCTGGGAGCCGGACGAACGGTTCTGGCACTGATCAAGCTGCTCATTGAGCTATTCATTGGTCTCTTCGTCTATCTCAGAGTCGCTCGCTTTATCGGCATCGAGGAATTAGAGCCGGTCAAGCGCGTGCTGCGTCGTTTCAAACTGTCATGGATATAACACTATGAAATATCTTCGTCTTTCGCTGGTTGGTTTTGGCGTCGTCGGACAAAGTTTTGCCGCGCTTCTAGCAAAGAAACGCGACCTGCTACGACAACAGTATGAACTCGATGTCGAGCTTGTTAGCGTAGCCAGCGCCCGTCACGGCTTTATATATCGGGAATCTGGCCTATCTATCCCAACGCTGCTGGAACTGGCCGCGTCGCGCCGCCCCTTGCGCGAGCATCCTGGCATTACCCACTGGCCGGGCGCGTTGGAAGGCTCGCAGGCCACAACGGCCGAGGTATTGGTCGAAGTGACTCCCACAAATCTGCGCGATGCCGAACCAGCATTGAGCCACATACGCGCCGCACTTTCGCGGGGGATGCATGTGATCACCGCCAATAAAGGGCCAATCGCTCTCGCCGCGCCGGAATTGCTGGCGCTGGCCCAGCAACATCACGCGCTACTGGGCGTGGAGGCAACAGTGATGGCTGGCACTCCCGTTATCAGCGCGATTCGCGAGGGTTTGGCAGGAGCGACGATCCGCGCTGTACGCGGTATCCTTAATGGCACGACCAACTACATCCTCAGCGCCATGACAGTTGGTCGCGATTACCAGGATGTGCTTACGGAGGCGCAAAAGCTTGGTTACGCAGAAAGTGATCCGACGGCCGATGTCGAGGGCTACGACGCTGTCGCCAAGACGCTGATCCTGGCGGCGCTGGCCTTTGGCGAGCCGCTGCGCGTTGAGCAAGTGCAGCGCCAGGGTATTACCAATGTAACAAAAGAGCAAGTCATAGCCGCCGCGGAGCGCGGCCAGCGCGTCAGGCTCATCGCTTCCCTGCGCCGCGATGCCGCGCGAAGAACGCTGGAAGCGAGCGTTGCGCCAACAGAGCTATCGCTAGACGACCCCCTGGCCCGCGTCGATGGGGTGCTGAATGCAATCACCATTGAGACGGACACGCTCCCCGCTGTAACGATCATCGGCCCCGGCGCGGGAGGCATTCAGACGGCACAAGGGCTGCTGTCTGATCTGATCGCTATTACCAGGTCAATCTGATACGGCGATGTACTTTGCCAGGTAATCTTCTCGGAGCTTACCGTTTCTCTCGTCTTCCTCACAATGAATTACACCGCTACATTGAGACTGCGCCCTACCTGTCTTTGATCGGCGCAACATCGGGCTGACCGGGGATTTTGAAGACGAGGCGCACCGCGCCAAAGCTGACAACATCGCCATGTTGCAACAATTCCGGCTTCAATGGCACGAGCGATAGCTCGCCCAGGCGCGTTTTGTTGCGGCTCTTGAGATCCTCGACATAGAAAAATGTCCCCTCGTAGCGAATACGCCCATGTTGTCTCGAAACTGTCATGTTGGGATCGAGGGCAGTCAGATCGATATCCGGAGTAAGCCCGCGTTTAGGATCAGTCCTGCCGACAATAACATCCGCTTTCGTCAGGGGAAAACGCTGCACTTCCACGCCATCTTTCTCATAGCATAAAAAGCCATGGGCATCTATTGGATCTTCGGCGCCGCGCAGCGGCTCAACCATGGTAGATTCGAGAGAAATATCTTTTCCCATTTTGAGCATCTCCCGCGTCATTCCTGGTCTGGTTGAGGGACCCTCATCCCGTTTCACTTCGGTTGCGCCGCGCTGCACGGAAAGCGCGAGGGAATTTAATGCAGCCAACAGTTCAACAGCGCTGGCATAGCGCGCGGATGGATTTTTTGCCAGCGCCCGATCAACAATTTCCTGGAACTCGGAGGGCGCATCGTGCTTGAATTGCGCGAGGCGCGGAGTCGGCTCGGTACTCTGCATAATCCCTGTTTCCGCGGGATTTCTCCCGACGAAAGGCAATCTACCAGTCACCAGTTCGAAGAAAAGCAATCCCAATTGGTACACATCGCTTGCCGGGCCGGGCGTCCCGTTGCTGATACTTTCAGGAGAAGCATAGCGCGGATCGAGAAAACCGATATCATCGGGTCGATCACTCGCCACATAACTCATACCACGCAGCATGGAGCGCAGCCCGATATCATCAAGTTGCACACGGTCTTCAACCACGATCGAATCGACCGTGATGAGCTGCGGGCGCAGATCGAGTCCACTGATGCTATGCTCGTGCAGCGCCTTCACGCCAAGCGTCATCTGCCGCGTGAGATCGAGCGAGCGCCGGAAATCGATATTTTCGGTGTCCAGTACGTAGCGCAATGTCATCCCGCGCGGCGGATCAGTAGCGATATACACGCGTGAGCCGTCTAATCCCAGATCATAAATATGGATGACATGCGGCGAGTCAATGGCGCGACGCCGCTCTAAAGGCTGTAAAAGCTGCTGGCTATTGCGAGCATCAAAATACGGTGGGGTATCGATGATGAATAGCCCCACCACGTCGTTGGTAATATGGTTATAGGCCGTGCAGGTGGTCAACATCCCACCTGCAACAATCACCTGTCCCATACGATATACCCCGCCTACTAAGCGTGAATCACGCTGTGCCATACTCACCCCTTTACTGAAGGAAACAGCGATCAATTGTACAAATTCTGCTTGATATAATCTATCACCGCCTGCCAGTTATTGTTGACCGGAAGGAGGATATCTTGACCATCAGAAGACACTGCGTCCGTCAGCACATTATTATTGGTCAAATCCGCTCGATGCGCGTCCTTCAGGTCCATTTTCATTGCAAAAAAGCCCAGGTCGGCTAACGACATATTCGTATAAACCGCCTTTTGCAGGGAATCCAGGGCATTATAGAGGCTGGGCCAGTTGGAAATCGAGCGCAATTTGCTCAGAGCCGCCTGCATGACGAGCTGCTGGCGTTTCGAGCGGGCGAAATCGCTGCCCTCAGCCGGATTGTTGATCGTTTCGCGAGCGCGCGAATACTCAATGGCTGTCTTGCCATCCATATGCTGGCAACCCTTTGTGAAATGGATAGTAATCCAACTGGCGTTAATACTCGGATTGTCATTGGCGGGATACAGGGAAGCAAACGAATCGGGAACGCAGACATCGACACCGCCGATGGCATTGATAAAATTCTCGAAGCCCGCGAAGTTAATCGTTGCCCAGTATTTCACATCCAGGCCAGTGATCGTGGAAATTTTCTGCGTCGCCATCGTCCCGCCGCCGACTGGATTCGCGCCGTTGTTTGAGCCATAGACATAGGCGTAGTTGAGCTTGGCATACTGACCGGAGTTCGGCGGAATCTGCACCCAGAGATCGCGCGGCACGGAGATGAGCGTCGTATGATGGCTTGACGGGATCATGCTGATCACTTCCATTGAGTCAGTCAGGTACGCGCCGTCATGCCCCGCGCCGCCGTAGCCCATGATCAGCAAATTGATACGATTGCTGCCGCCGACATAGCCAGTCTGCGAACTGAGCGGCGCTTGCGTCGAGATGGCCGAACCAAAGGCCAGAACACGCGACCCAATCGGGATCAGTATCGCAAGCAGTATGATAAACAGGACAAGGACACTGAGACAACCGATCAAGCAACCCTTCTTGCGCCGGGAACGCGGCTTCTTTCCGGGTAATGCTGGTGGTTGGCTTCCCATCTGCCCCGGCTGCTGATTGGGGTACTGTTGGGCCGGGGCATTACCCCCTTGCCACGACGCGCCAGCAGCGAAGTTAAGGTTTGCCGAAGCCGGTCGCTGCTGATTGGCATTTGGCCTCTGCTGATACGGCGGCTCTGGCTGTGGTGGTTGCGACGGATTCTGGTAGGGTTGGCGACCAGGCACACGCCGCGATCCCTGTGGGCCGAGGACTAATTTATCAGGTTGATCCGATTGAGATGAAGACGATTGTGGCCGCGGCGGCTCATCCGGGTAAAATGGATTATTATTCAATGTATTATCCTTTGCTATGTATTACCATTAGTTATATCTCTATAGACAATACCCTCAGACGAAACATATTCCTCTTCTCTATGAACGAACCAGCATCGATGAAGTTACGCTAACTCCTCCAGAACGGGATAAGGGTAGGGGCGACCCTCGCGGTCGCCCT